>CAUZWB010000079.1:0-7809 GCA_963583525.1 Verrucomicrobiia bacterium
GCCCGCGCACGAGCAATACCTCCGCCTCGCCGCCGCCAATAAAAAGAATGTCGTGTTCCTCGGCATGAACCCTGGCCCCTTCGGCATGGCGCAAACCGGCGTGCCCTTTGGCGAAGTTGCCGCCGCCCGCGATTGGCTCGGCATCGATGCCCCCATCGGCAAACCCGCCCGCGAACACCCCAAGCGCCCCATCGACGGCCTCGCCTGCACCCGTAGCGAAGTCAGCGGACGCCGCCTTTGGGGACTCTTCAGCGAACGCTTCGCCACGCCGGAAAAATTTTTCGCCAATCACTTCATCATCAACCACTGCCCGCTCGCCTTCATGGAAGACACCGGCCGAAATCGCACGCCCGACAAACTTCCCGCCACCGAAGCCGCGCCGTTGATGGCAGCATGCGACGCGCACCTCCGCCGCGTCGTGGAAATTCTCGAGCCCGAATGGCTCATCGCCGTCGGCGGCTTCGCCGAAAAACGTGCCACCGAGGCGCTCGGTGGCATGAACGTCCGCATCGGAAAAATCCTCCACCCCAGTCCCGCCAGCCCCGCCGCCAACCGAGGCTGGGCCGAACAAGCCACCGCCCAAATGACCGCCCAAGGCGTTTGGTGAATACGTGCTACTGGCACCCTGCCGGCAAGGTGTCGGCAGCACATCACGCGCAAACGGCGCAGCCGGAAGCCCGGCAGCATTCATCAAATTCAAACGCGGCTCCGGAAACGGCATCCAACCGTAACGCACACCAGTTGGGTTTTTCACGACATCGCATTTCAATTCAACCGCACCTTTCATAATTCGCGCATTGGCGGCATGCCATTTGCCTTTAGCGTCGCGGAGCTCAAAACCGACTGGCGCTTTCCCGTCGTGTGTTTTCAAACCGATGGCAAATTCAAAAATTAAAACCAATCGCGTGCCATCTAGTTCCACCGATTCGATCACCGAATCAATCACCGGTCCGCTTGCAACAATCGGTTTCCCATAAACTTGCTTCGCAGCAATCAACGCAAGCCGTTCGCCGACGGGTTTCTTGTCACGCGGATGCACATTCGTGGGATGACCAAGGTCAATCGTCACTGCCATTCCGGTGTTCCGAATACTATCGTGCACGCGCTGTTGGCTGGCGCGGAAGGCGGCCCAGTGCGGACGCTTCAGCGCGGGCAATTGCACAAAGAGAAAAGGCAAGTCATGCTGCTTTAATTGCACGCGCCAATCAATGATGAGCCCTTTCATAATTAAATCGTGCTGTGCCACGCGCCGCGCGCTTTCGGCATTGGACTCGCCCTGATACCACAGCACCCCCGCAATGGGCACCGACCGGAAATGAGCCACGGCGGCGTCCCACATAAAGGCGGGCTTGAAGGAGTGGTTCGGCCCCATATCATCGCCGGGGATGAAATCCTTTGCTGCAAGTGCGCGTTTGAGATTCGACGCACCCCGTTCACGGCACCACGGCTCGAGCAATTTGTTTTCAAGCCAATTGCCGCGGGTCAAGGGCTCGAGTTTTGGATGTAACTCCAACAGTTTGCGCGACACCCACGCCTCAGCCGGCGTGCCACCAATGGATACGTTGATGATCCCCACCGGCACATCCAAATCAGCGAGCAGTTTTTGACCAAAGAAAAATCCGACTGCCGAGAATGGCGCGGCGTTTTCAGGCGAACACAAACGCCATTGGCCGCTGCAAAAATATTCGGGCGTCAACCGTCCAACCTGTGCCCGTGAGTAATCCCCGCCACCTCCCCGCGCCGCACCCACAAAATTGAACAACCGCAAGCGCGAATGTTTCGCGGCGGGAACGGCAGTCTTGGCCGTGGCGGATTCGGAGAGCGGCCATTCCATATTCGACTGCCCCGCGCACAGCCACACTTCGCCCACGAGAATATCCTCGAGAACACACTTCCCCACAGATGTTTCCGCCGTGAGGTGCAATGTTTGGCCCTTGGCCTTGAGCGCGCCGAATTGGACATCCCAACGCCCGTCCGCATCGGAGCGAGTGATCATTCTCGTATTGCCCAAGGTGACGGTCACTTTCGCTTCGGGCTTGGCCGTGCCCCAAACGGGAATCGGTTGCCCCTGTTGCAAAACCATGTGACTGCCAAAAACGCGCACAAAACGCGGCGGCAAGTTCAACCGTTTGCGAAGTTGGCGCGAAAGGCGTTGGACGAATTCCGCGTGCTTTGGCTGCGCGGCGAGGTTGGTGGTTTCGCCGGGGTCGATGGCATAGTCGTAAAGCTCGCGCGCAATGACTCGGCCGTTTTCAATCCATTCGGTGTAGCGGCGGCGCTCGGTGCGGATGGAATAGCCGGTGGCTTTTCCGCGGTATTGCTGCGTGAATGCGGCGGGTTTGTGGCCGCGCGCGGGGTCGCGTAACACGGGCACGAGACTGCGACCCTCGAGTTGTTTGCCCACGGGCAAATCGGCCAACTCGGCGAGAGTTGGATAAATATCGAGAAATTCCGTGAGCGCCATGCTCTTACGGTTGGCCGCTATTCCGGGCGCGGAGATGATGAGCGGCGCGCGCGCGGCGATTTCGAAGTTAGTGATTTTGCCCCACAATCCATGGTCGCCTAAGTGCCAACCGTGGTCGCCGTAGAGCAACACGATAGTGTTCTCGCGCAAACCAAGCCGATCAAGCTCGGCAAGCACGCGGCCGACTTGGGCATCGACGTAACTGATGCACGCAAAATAGCCGTGGCGAAGATTGCGCGCGTTGGCCTCGGTGAAAGGGTCGCGCTTGGGCTGGTCGGTGTAGCGGCGCACTTCGCCGGAGTTGTGCCCCGCCAACGCGGGCGCGCCCTTGGGCAGCTCGGCACGCGCAGCGAGTTGGATTTTTTTGGGGTCATACATGTCCCAATATTTTTTCGGCGCGACAAATGGCGTATGCGGTTTGATAAAACCCACGCCGAGGAAGAACGGTTTTCCCTTGAGTTCGCGCAAGGCGGCGATGGCCGCATCGGCGGCTTTACCGTCCTGAAGTGTGTTGTCTGGCACCGCGGGGGCTTCGGTCATTGGGCCGAACACCAGCTTGCGCGTCCAGTCATTGGGCGCGGGATTTTTCGGGCGATACATCCCGCGATAAGCCGCCTTGGCCTGCGCGATGCCAGCCTCGGTATAATAATAGCGCGGGCCAAACCGAATGGCCGGCGCGGACCACGACGGCGCATCGCCCATTGTGTCCCAACTCGTCTTGCTCGATCCCTCAGGCAAAAAGCCGTGGTACATTTTGCCAATGGCGCGCGATTCGTAACCGTGATTTTTGAAATGCTGCGGCAACGTGACGACGTCCGGATTGCGTGTGCGAAAGTGCGCGTGATTGTGCGTCACGCCAGTGGTCTCCGGCCGCAGACCCGTCATCAAACTCGTGCGCGAAGGATTGCAGAGCGGCTGCTGACAATAGGCCCGTTCGAACAAAACGCCGCGCTTGGCCAAGCGATCAATGTTCGGGCTCACAATATGTTGCACGCCATAACACCCCAGCTCTGGCCGCAAATCGTCGATGGCAATGAACAACACATTCGGGCGTTCCACCGCCCAACCATCAGCCACCATCGCGAACAGCGACAGCAACCAAGCGACAAAGCTGGAACGAACCAAACCCACTACTTCAATACTTCCCCTTTCTTCGCCATCGCGTCGAGTTCACTGAGCTTCAGGCGCACGCTGACGATGTACGGCGATTCGCCTTTCGTCCAATGGCCGTAAGTGGTGGTCACGATGGTATCGTCGGGCAGTATTTCTACGGGCGGATAGGCGCAATCCCAGCGGTTCTTGTTATCCATCAATCGCACGCGGTATTGGCCTTCGCGGCCTTTCACAATGTCGTCGTACGTGCCAACCCACGCCACCCAATCACCTTTGGTGGGAGTGTCGTGCGTGGTGTCACGAAAGGAAATGAACAGCCGTCCGTCGGCGGTGTACTTAGCGGTGTGGCGATCGCCCGTGAGTGCGGCGGAAAGTTCGCGCGGTTTCGTCCACGTCTTGCCTTCGTCATTGGAAAAAATAACAAACGAATTGTTGCGTCGGCTGTTTTCGCGCAACAACACGCAAAGTTGTTTGCCATCGGGCGACCGAATAATCCCCGGCTCGCACAAGTGTACGTCCGACCGCGCAATAATACTTTCTGGCTTCGACCACGTCAGCCCGCCGTCTTCCGAAAATGTCTTATATAAAGTGAACACCGTCGGCTTGTCGCGCTTGCCGCCCTTCGCAAAAAACCTGCCGTCGTCGTGGAACATCGCCATGTAATGTCCCTTGCCGGTTTTGAGTTCCTCGAGACAACCCATCACCACGATGCCGCCCCAATCGCCCGCCGGTTTCAGTTCGCTCCATTTCGCGCCGTCATCCCCGCTCACCGACAACCGCGCGGGATACAGCCCGCTCCACATGATGAGCCGCTTCGTGCCCTTCGCATCCACCACGCGATGCATCGTCGGCACCTCGCGACTCGTCGCCCAGCTCGCCGGCGTGGGCAACCGCTTGCTCCACGTCTTGCCGCCGTCGGCGCTGCGCTTGTAAACAATACCACCCTTCCCGTGGCCCTTCGGGTAAACAATCAGCATCGTCTTGCCATCCTCCAAAAGCACCGTCGTCGGATGCCCGAGGTACTGCCCCTTCTCGCGATCCACAATAATTTGCCGATGCTTTTGCGCCGACAAATCAATCGTCGGAATCGTATACCCGCGCGGCTGCGATTCCGCTGCCGACAATGAACCCGACGCCAGCAAGACCAGCAGCACCGTGTTTAGTTTTAATTGTTTTTTCATTTTCAAATTTTGCCGGCTACTTCCATCTCCGTGGCGAGCTTGACTTGATAAGCTTTGTGTGCGGCGAGGTCTTCACGGGCGCTTTCGCCGTAAAAAATAAATCCCAACGCGCGGCGCGTGCGCGTGGGGCTAGTGTTCGCATCCGCGCGGTGGATGGTCAGCGCGTGATGGGCCAACAAATCGCCAGGCTGCGCGGGGCACGCCACTTCGTTTTTTGAATCGGCCGCTTGGGCGAAGTTGGTGATGCCCTGTGAGAAACCGAGCGTCTCCGTGCGACCGTGCGGGCGCATCCCGCGCGTGTGCGAGCCGCGCACGTAACGCACGCAGCCGTTTTCCTCGTCCACCATGTCGAGTGCCATCCACATCGTCAGCGCGCGGCACGGCTCGAGCATAAAATAAAAACCATCCTGATGCGGCGGCGTCGCTTGGCCAAGCGCGGGGGGTTTGTTGAAATATTGAAGATTTTTCCCAACCACTTTTTCGCCCAGAATTTCTTCGGCCAAGCGCTTGGGTTTGCCTTCAAAAAAATCGCCAAAATATTCGTCGTGCTCGTGCATCCGCTGGATCTGTTTCAGCGTGCCGACATCCGTCTTGTCTTCATAAAACACGTGCTCCACGGGCAAGGCCGGAACGCGCTCGACGATAAACCGCGCCAACGCGGCCTCGAGGGCTTTCAGTTCCGCCGCATCGCAAAAACGCGGCACGGCCACGAAGCCATCCTGCTCGAATGTTGCTTTATGATTCACGGTTTGGGTTTCATCCAATCGAGGTAGCGCCAGCGGAAATTTTTGTCGCGGCGATAGGACAGCGCCGGTTTCAGCGCGGCGGCTTCGTCGATTTCTTTGGTGTAACGCTTGAGCGCGGCGGGATCGGCCAAGGGATCGCCGGTGTCGCGCTGCCATTCGCGCAGTCGCGAGTGCAGTCGCTTTTGCGCGACCGCGTGTTTTGGGTCGTTGGCGAGGTTTTTGAATTCGTACGGGTCGGTTTGCAAATCGTACAGCTCGACGGGCGGGGGGTTATGATAGGTGGCGTATGCTTTTTGGATAAGCGGACTGGCGGCGGCCACTTCGCCCTTACGCGTTCCGGCGATGAAAAACACGCCGCTGTTGTCCGTGTAAATTTGCGCGGGCGGATTGGGTCGACGCAATGGATTGGCGATGAGTTTGTAGCGCGCATTGCGCACGGCCACTTGCGGATAATAAAAATGGGCGGCGCTGCCCATCTTGTGCGCAAAAAGATGCTCGCGCCATTTGACAAAACGTCCCTCGAGCAATGGCTGCAATGCGCGACCATCGAGTCCCGCGGGCGGC
Source organism: Verrucomicrobiia bacterium (assembly GCA_963583525.1). GTDB lineage: Bacteria > Verrucomicrobiota > Verrucomicrobiia > Limisphaerales > UBA1100 > JACNJL01. The sequence continues at coordinate 6,069 of CAUZWB010000079.1, forward strand.
TTCACGTTTGTGGCCTGTAAAACGGTCGGCAAAATATCGAGCGACGAAACCAATTCGTGCGACACGTGGCCGGGCTTGGCGTGGCCGGGCCAGCGGACGATGAGCGGCACGCGCAGGCCGGCCTCGTACACGGAAGTTTTGCCACGCGAAAATTGCGCTCCGTGGTCGCCGAGATAAATGACAATCGTGTTTTCGGCTTTGCCGCTATTTTCCAATTCCTCGAGCAGCAAGCCGATACCTGTGTCCAGCCGCGCAAGGCAGTTATAATAATCGGCGACGTGTTTGCGAAGGCGCGCGTTGTCCACCCCAATCCACGGTAGGGTTTTCACGTCGGCGGCAGTTTGCGAGAAAGTTGGGAGGCCGTTGAGCTGGCGGTGCAGCGGATAATGGGCGTCGGGATAATTGACCGACATCACAAAAGGCGTGTCGGCCGCGCGGATAAATTTGCCGGCCTCGGCGGCGATGCGACGCACATCGCGTTTGCCAAAGCTAATGGCCGAGGACGGATTCCAATGGCGGTCAAGCGGGAATGCGCTGGTGGGGTTCACGTGAATTTTACCGAGCAATGCCGTGCGATAACCGGCGGACTTTAGCAGCGAAAAAAGGTTCGGCCATTTTTCATACATCGCAAATTTATGGGTCGCGAGACCCAGTTGGCCGTTGCGATGCGGATAACGGCCGGTCAAAAAACACGCGCGCGACGGGCTGCAAACCGAGTATGGCACCCACGCAGTAGCGAAGCGCACGCCTTCTCGCGCAAGCCGATTAAGATGTGGCGTGCGTGCATACGGATCGCCATAGCAACCCAGCTCGGGGCCGTTATCTTCGGAGACGATGAGCAGCACGTTGGGTTCTTTGCTCGCGCTCTTTTTGGGCACCGCAGCGACAATATCTTTTAGCTTCACGCGCTGGAACGTCATGTGCGCGCGGCTGCCTTCGTAGAGAATGCCGACGGTTTGGTCATCGATCATCGACAAGCACGAGTAGCCCCCGCTAACCCATTCATCGAGGAGCAGTTGCGAATCCGCGGGCCACGTGAGGCCGCGGTCGTTGGAAGATTTGATGGTGATGTGGTTCCGCCCGGCGAGGCTGTTTGGATTGGAAAACAATAGGCGCGGCCCGGGCTTGCCGGTGCGTTCGCCGTCGATGCTGATGAGGCTGGCCATGCACGCGCGCGGCTCGATGAGCGCCTTGCGATGCGTCGGATGCGTCGTCCATGTGCGGCCCATGTCGCGCGTGATCATCACCACGCGGCGGCTCTCGCGATTGTACCGGCAGTTAAGCATCAGTACGCCCGGCTCAATCTCCGCCACTTGCGCCTCGGTGGTATCATCGAACGCGCCCGTGCCCACGTGCCACGTTTTGCCGTGGTCTTTGGAATAAATAATTGTTGAATGTGGCAACCGACGCTTTGCCGGTGGATCCTGATATTGTGCGGCAAAAACAATCGTGCCATCGGCCATCGTGATGCCCTTGCCGGGGCCTTGCAAAATGAAACACCATTCCGGCTTCTTCACTTGCGCGGTGATGTTGATGGGCTTGGACCACGTCACGCCGTCGTCATCCGAACGCGCGAGCATCAACTGCCCTGTCTCCTCCGGCTTCATACCCGGGCCGGAACCGACCCATGAACGGTTGCCGTGGCTCCAAGTGGCTGCCACCCAAATCGTGCCGGTGTTGCGATCCACCAAAACCGCGGGGTCGCCGATGCCGTCGTAGCGCCACTTGGAGTCGCGGCCCA
>CAUZWB010000080.1:0-7799 GCA_963583525.1 Verrucomicrobiia bacterium
TCGACCACCCTCAACTCAACGGAGTCCTGAACAAAATGGATGCCGGCCTCGAGGCTGCCCAGCAAGGGATTATTCAGGGCGGCGGCAAGTGAACTTCGAGAAAAAATTTGCAACCAAAACCATCAGTCAAGCGTAGTGAGAGTAACAAGGTGCACTGAATTTAAAAAAATGAAACAACTACTCATAACCCCATTGATTGCCACGCTTCTGATTGGCTGCGGCAAGAAAGAAGAAGAAACCGCGAAACCAGCCCCACCCGATGTGGAAGTCTTCAAGGCAGCAGGTGAAGGGAATCTTGAGGCACTCAAGCAACATATCGCAGCCGGCACCGACCTGAATCAGCGTTCGACGGACGGTCAAAAATCCACCCTGCTGATAACGGCTGCCGCCTTCGGGCATGTGGAAGCGACCAAGGCGCTTATTGAAGCCAAGGCGGACTTGAACCTCCAAAACAAGGATGGCAGTACCGCATTGCATACGGCCGCGTTCCTGTGTCACCCCGAGATCGTGGAGGCACTCCTGAAGGCGGGCGCGGATAAGGCAATCAAAACCAATACAGGTGCAACCGCACTTGATGGAGCACAAGCACCTTGGGATGATCTGAAGCCTATCTATGACCTTTTAAACACATTCATCTACAAACCGAGTGGCATCCCATTGGATTATAATCGAATCCAGCAGACTCGGCCCAAGATCGCCGAAATGTTGCGTTAGCACAGAATTGCTATATGGAACAACCGCCTCCCGTTGAGCCCGCACCGCGGCCGCTGGTTTTGGAAAAGAAACGCTATCACGATCTCGACGCGTTGCGGGCGTTTGCGATGTTGCTGGGGATTGCGCTGCACGGGGTGCTTTCGTTTTTTCCGGTGCCCATTTGGCCGGCGCAGGATTTGCAGCAGCCGATGGTGGAAGTGCCTGCCATGTTGGCAGCGCCGCTGGAGAAGGCGGGGCTTGATGCGCCGGAATCTTACAGCCCATTCGCATTTGCACTGCACGCGATTCACGGCTTTCGGATGCAATTGTTTTTTTTGGTGAGCGGATTTTTTACCGCAATGCTGTGGCGCAAGCGCGGCTTAAAATCGCTCGCCAAACATCGCGCCAAACGGATCCTGCTTCCACTGGCAATCGCCCTGCCGCTGATTTGGATCACCATCATTCCCGCTGGGATGTACGGCGATTCAAAGAAAAAAGAAGTGGCGGCGATGCAAGCAGAATCCAGATCGGAGAATCCCGGCGAATCTGCGGACGTGGATATTTTCACCGCATTGGATCCCCAGTATGTGGAGGCACTCAAACGGCACATTGCGGGTGGCACCGATTTGGAAACGCGTGAGCCCACCGGCGGCAGCACCCCGCTGATTGTGGCCGCGCTGTACGGCAACACCGAGGCGGCCCGGCTGCTGGTGGAAGGCGGCGCGCTGGTGAATGCAAAAAATAAGGAAGGCGACACGGCGCTGCACGTGGCTGCTTTTTTCTGCCACACGGATTTTATGGGGCTGCTGCTGAAAAACGGCGCGGAGGTGAACGCGAAAAATGATAAAGGCGAAACCGCGCTTTCAAATGTCAGTGGGAAATGGGGGGAAGTGAAGGGCATTTACAAATTTTTTGACGGTCTGCTTCAATTGAACTTGGACTTGGAGCGCGTCAAAGCCACCCGACCGGTCATCACCAAAATGCTCACCGAGGCGGGCGGCCAGCAATCCGAGGGCGGCAATCTCAAGGGCAGTCTTGGCGGACTGGTGATGCTGATTTTTTTCGCGCCGGTGTTTCATCATTTGTGGTTTCTCTACTACCTCGCGTGGCTGGTGGGAGCGTTCCTATTGATCACTTGGCTGCTGGGCAAGCTCAAGTGGAAGGCGTTGCCCGATGGATTAATCACTTCGCCGTGGCGCTGGCTGTGGCTGCTGCCGATAACGTGCGTGCCGCAATTGATGATGCCCGGCGACTTTGGCCCCACCACCGCAGTGGGTTTTTTGCCGTGGCCGCCTTTGCTGATTTACTACGCAATCTTCTTTGGCTTCGGCGCGGTGTGTTACGGGCGCGATTCATTTGAAAACAAAGTGGGCCAACGATGGGCGCTGAGCTTTGCGCTCGCGGTGCCTTTGCTGCTCGCGGGCCTGTGCCTCGTGCGCAGCGGAAACAACGGCGCGCTGCTGGCCGCCTGCACGGTGGCTTATACTTGGCTGATGATTTTTGGCTTCATCGGTTTCTTCCGCAAATTTTTCTCAGGCCAAAACAAATTCATCCGATACATTTCCGATTCATCCTACTGGCTCTACATCGCGCATCTGCCGGTCATTATGTTTGTGCAAGCGTGGATCAGCCCGTGGGATCTGCCGAGCGGACTGAAATTCCTCATCGCCTGCGCCCTCACCACAATCCCGCTATTGGTGATTTACGAATTCGTCGTGCGCTACACCTTCATCGGCACGCTGCTCAACGGCAAACGAACGCGTGAATCAGCTAGCACCTAGTTTGCTTGCCTCAGCCTGAGGCAATCGGCAACCTTCTGCCCATGCAACGAATTCTTCTGGTGGCTGCGTTTTTTCCTTTCATTGCCGTTCCTGCGGATAAACAGAAGCCTGAGCCTGGACCACTGCTTTCGCTGGAGCGGATTTACGCGAACAACGAATTTAATTCCAAAGGGTATTCGTTGAAATGGTTGGAGTCAGGCCAAGGCTATGTGCGGCAGGAGAAATCCAAGGAGACAAAGGACGCTCAGGATATTGTCCAATACGATCCAGCTACTGGGAAAAAGAAAATTCTCGTGGCGGCCAAAGCCCTGATTCCCAAGGATAAAAAGAAACCGCTTAAGTTAAGTAGTTACACCTTTACCAAGGATCTCTCCAAGGTTCTGATTTTTACCAATACCAAACGTGTGTGGCGGCGTAACACCCGCGGCGATTACTGGGTGCTCAACCGTGTCAGTGGCGAGCTCCAGAAATTGGGTGGCAAGGCCAAGGCAGCGACTCTGATGTTTGCCAAGTTTTCCCCCGCAAACAGCAATCACGTGGCGTATGTGCGTGAAAAAAATGTGTACGTTGAGGATTTACAGACCGGCAAGATACGTATGCTGACCAAGCGTTCCAGCGATACGGTCATCAATGGTACCTTTGACTGGGTTTACGAGGAGGAGCTGGGCTTACGCGACGGTTTTCGTTGGAGTCCTGATGGAAAGGCGATTGCCTATTGGCAGCTTGATGAGGAGGGCGTGCCCGAAATGCATATGCTCAATAATGTGTCAGGCTACTATCCCAAGCTCATAACTTTCCGTTACCCCAAGACCGGCGAAACCAATTCGATTTGTCGTGTGGGCGTGGTGCAACTGGACGATGTCAAGACGACTTGGATGAAAGTGCCCGGGGATCCACGTAATCATTATCTTGCGCGTATGGAATGGGCTGAGAATTCCGAGGAACTCCTGTTGCAACAATTGAACCGCCTGCAGAATCAAAACAAGGTGATGATGGCTAATGCGCACAGTGGAGAGATAAAGACGGTTTACACTGATAAAGATAAGGCATGGATCGAAGTCAGGTTCGGGTTCACCCAGTGGATTGAGAAAGGCAAACAGTTTACTTACGTGAGCGAGCGGGAAGGTTGGCGACAGCTTTATCTTGTGGCGCGTGATGGAAGCAATGTGCGTAAGGTAACCATAGGCAAATACGATATAATTCGCACACTTAAGTTAGATGAGGACAAGGGACTATTGTACTTTATTGCTTCACCCGATAATGCAACCGAGCGGTATCTTTATCGGGTCGGACTGGACGGAAAGGGGTTGAAACGTCTTTCACCGGCAGACCAAACCGGGTCGCACAGTTACAGTTTGTCTACAGACGCAAAATGGGCATTACATACATTTTCAAATATCGATTCACCGCCGGTGACTAATTTGATTGAACTCCCCTCACACAGGGTGATCCGAACCATGGAAATGAATCAGGCGCTGCGGGATAAACTGACAAAGTTGAAGCGGCCAAAGTCGGAGTTCTTTCGAATTAACATTGATAAAAATGTGGCAGTCGATGCGTATGCGATATTACCTCCGGATCTGAATCCCAAAAAAAAGTATCCGCTGCTTGTTTATGTATATGGAGAGCCTGCGGGCCAGACCACGGTCAATGGATGGCGGGGTTCGGGAGGCTTGTGGCACTGGATGTTGGCTCAACAGGGATATGTGGTGATGAGTATCGATAATCGCGGAACAACAGCTCCGCGTGGCAACGCCTGGCGCAAAAGTATCTACCGGCAGGTGGGTATTTTAGCATCAAAAGATCAGGCGGCGGCTGTGCGGCAAGTACTCAAGGATCGTCCTTATCTCGATGCTGATCGCGTAGGAGTGTGGGGCTGGAGTGGAGGAGGCTCCATGACTCTCAATGCGCTTTTCAGATATCCTGATCTTTATAATACTGGCATCTCCATTGCTCCGGTCCCCAACCAACGCTTGTACGATACCATCTATCAGGAACGTTACATGGGGCTTCCGAAGGATAATGTCGAGGGATACAAGAATGGTTCGCCCATCACTTATGTCAAGCAACTCAAGGGGAAGCTGCTGCTGGTTCACGGTACGGTGGATGACAACGTGCACTACCAGGGCATGGCCAAGCTCATTCACGAACTCGTCGCGCACAACAAGAAGTTCGAGATGATTGCCTATCCCAACCGCGCCCACTCAATCCGCGAAGGCAAAGGCACCACGCTGCATTTGCGCACAGCGATAACGGATTTCCTGAAAAACAACCTGCCCGCAGGGCCGCGTTAAGTCGTAATAGCCTCGACTTTCAACAGACGACCGCTAGCCTCGGAACACACCATTTGCTAACCCATGAAAAACTGTTTTACACTCACTCTTGTATTGATCTTGTCCGTGGCTTCGTTGGCTCAGGCTAAGGACAAGCGCCCGAATATTCTCTTCGTATTTAGTGATGATCACGCGCCACATGCGATTGGTGCGTACAACGGCTGGCTTAAATCGGTAAATCCCACGCCGAACATCGACCGGCTCGCTAAGGAGGGCATGCTGTTTGAAAAGAGCTTCTGCTCCAACTCCATCTGCGGCCCGAGCCGTGCCGTTATCATGACCGGCAAACACAGCCACAAAAACGGTTTCATGAACAACGGCAACAGCTTCGACTGGACTCAGCAGATTTTTCCCAAGCTGCTGCAAACGGCCGGTTACCAAACGGCCATCTACGGCAAGAGCCATCTCAAGGGTCAACCGCAGGGGTTTGACGACTGGGCGGTGCTGCCGGGACAGGGGCTCTATTATAATCCCGATATGATTTTCCCCAACGGCCGGCGACGCATCGATGGCTATTGCACGGATGTGGTGACGGATCTTGCGGTGGAGTGGCTCACCAAAAAGCGTAAGGATGGCCAGCCCTTCATGATGATGGTGCAGCACAAGGCGCCGCATCGCAACTGGATGCCCGCGCTCCGCCATTTGCATCTGTACGACGACATCGACATTCCCGAACCCGCCACGCTCTTCGACCAATGGAAAGACAACGCCCCGCCCGCGCGCCATCAGGAGCTGGAAATTGATCGGCACATGGATTTGAACTATGACCTCTTCGTCGACCTCACGCCGGATTACAACCAACCCGCCTCGCAAAAGCGGCAGGATCGTTCCGCGTGGCGCAACATGAAACGCATGTCGCCCGCGCAGTTGAAACAATGGCGCGCCGCCTACGCCCCCAAGGACGCCGCGTTTCACAAAGCCAAGCTCTCCGGCAAGGCGCTCGTGCGCTGGAAGTTCCAGCGCTACGCGAAAAATTATTTGCGCTGTGTGAAAGGCGTCGATGAAAGCGTCGGCCGACTGCGCGCCACGCTCAAGGACTTGGGCCTCGCCGATAACACCATTGTCATCTACTGCTCCGATCAGGGTTTCTACATTGGCGACCACGGCTGGTACGATAAGCGCTGGATGTACGAGGAATCGCTGATGATGCCCTTCATCGTCAATTGGCCGGGCGTCACCAAGCCGGGCTCGCGCGACACGCACCTCATCCAAAACCTAGACTACGCCGAAACCTTTCTCGACATCGCCGGTGCGAAAATCCCCGCCGACATGCAGGGCACTTCGCTCGTCCCTTTGCTCCGCGGGCAAGATCCAAAAAACTGGCGCACCAGCATTTACTATCACTATTATGAATACCCCAGCGTGCACATGATCCCCCGCCACTATGGCATCCGCACCGAGCGCTACAAGCTGATGCACTTTTATCAGTTTGGAAATGAATGGGAACTCTACGACCTGCAAAGCGATCCCGATGAGCTGCAAAATCTCTACGGCAAAAAAGGCACCGCCAAGATCGCCGCTGATTTAAAAAAGCAACTGCGCGGCCTGCAGAAAAACTACGGGGACGACAGCGACATTTCGGAAAAGCCAAAAGAATGGCAGGACAAAGTTCGACCGGGAACTGCGCGAAAGAATTAAAGGCCGTTCACGATGTTCTCCAACGGCTTGCCCTGGATCGCCTGCTTGGCGATGCGCGCGGAAGTGGTACGCATTTCGACCATCCCCTCCACGCTGCAAAACGCCGCGTGACACGTGGCGATCAGATTGGGCGTGCTGGCCTCGGCTTTGGTCTTGAGAGGTTCATCCTCAATCACATCCAGCCCCGCGCCGGCGATGACGCCCTTGCGCAGTGCGGCGAGCACCGCTTTCTTGTTCACGACACCCCCGCGCGCGGTGTTCACGAGATACGCCGTCGGCTTCATCAGCGCCAATTCCTTTTCCGCAATGAGATAATGCGTCTCGTCATTTAACGGACAATGCAGCGACACCACATCCGATTGCTTCAGCAGTTGGGCCAAAACATCCGCGCGCTCAATACCCACCGCCTTGTGCGCACCGTTGGGCAGATACGGATCAAAAAACACCACACGAAATCCCATTGCCTTCGCACGCAGCGCACACGCCGTCCCAATGCGGCCCAGCCCCACGATGCCGAAGGTGAGCGTACTCAACCGGCGCAGTTTGTGATTCACGTGCAGCGTCCAGCCGAGCGACAACGCTTCGCGATTGAGCGGAAAGAGCTGCCGCACCTGCGCCAGGGCCAGCGCGATGGCGTGGTCGGCCACCTCTTCGGTGCCGTAATCGGGCACGTTGCAAACGGGAATGTCTGCGCGCGCCGCAGCGTCAATATCCACCGAATCAAACCCCACGCCGTTGCGAATGAGCGCGCGGCAGTTTTTTAACCGCGACAAGGTTCGCTCGGTGATACGCGTGTTTTGCCAAACCACCAACACTTCCGCATTGAGAATTTCCGCCGTGAAATCGTTCTCGGAATTGATGAGAAAATATTTCGTGCGCGAGATGTTGCCGAGCACCTTGGCCTCGATATCCACTCCACTGCTGCTGGCCGGCGCGGTTTTCCAATCGAGCACCGCGACCAATGGCTTTCGTTTACGATTCGCCATTCCTATTTGTCTTTGCGCAACTCCAGCATCGTCTCGCCAAAGGCGCGGCCGATTTTTGAGAAAGTAATGGTGCTGCCGAGATAATGATAAGGCCGGTCGGAACCGATTTTTTTCCACGCCTCGATGTGGGCGCGCCATGTGGGATAGGCGGCGTCAGCTTTTTTGTCCCAGTAAACATCCGTGGGAATGGCTTTCACGTTGCCTTTGAATGCGGCGACGTCGTTCATCGATAACTGCGCGGCCTTCACGAGGGCCATATTGCCTTGCGCTTCCTTGAAACCGTTCTGCCCCATAAGGCCGATGACGAAGGGGAGGTTGGGCGACTTCAAATCTTTGCGCACGTCGCGGATGAAATTCGCCATGTTCGC
>CAUZWB010000081.1:0-7748 GCA_963583525.1 Verrucomicrobiia bacterium
TTTCGCCGCAGCCGAAAATCCGACCTCCACATTTTGCGCGAAGTATACATTGAGGCGACCCACGCCAACCTGCGCGACGACATTCCACGCCTCCAACTCCTCGCCTACGCCACTCGTTTCATTGAGAGTGCCACCGAGCCGGAAAATTCATTGCCCGGAATCCACGTCATTTTCTCCACATTACTCAGTCATCTCGACACCCATCCCACACGCCCCGCCCTTGTGTACGCGCTCGAGATTAAATTGCTTAACGAACTCGGCATTGCCCCTTCTCTAGATGAAACCCACCTTAACGACGGCACGCGCGATCTTCTTGACCGCCTCGCAATTCTGAATTGGGAAACCATCACCCAGTTGAAACCCACCCGATCGCAAGCAGAAGCCGCTCGCCAGTTTCTCGGCAACTTCATCCAACACAACCTTGGCAATATCCCAAAAGGCCGAGACACCGCGTTGGGAATTTAAGAATCTAAGCATCCGAAATTTATAATCCGTTCTACACAGCCGCCGATTCAACCCATTTATCATGTTCGCGAATCAGATCCACGAGGCTCTCCACCGCCTCGGCCTCGGGAATATTAAAGCGCACCGGCTCTCGCCCGACATACAAATTAATCTTCCCAGGCGCGCCACCCACGTAGCCAAAATCCGCATCAGCCATTTCCCCGGGGCCGTTTACGATGCAGCCCATGATTGCAATTTTCACACCCTTCAGATGCTCCGTTCGCGCTTTGATGCGGGCAGTCACTTCCTGCAAATCAAATAACGTGCGTCCGCAGCTCGGGCATGCCACGTAATCCGTCTTGAACGATCGACAACCAGCCGCCTGCAAAATATTAAACGCCAACCGGAGCGATTGCCCCGCGCCACGTTCGCCACGCACCAAAATCGCATCACCAATGCCGTCGCACAATAATGACCCAATCACGACCGAAGCACGCAGCAGCGCGATGTTTGGTTCCAGCACGGTTTCACCATGACTCAGGCAGTCCTTCAACAAAATCGGATTGTGAACCCCCTTTGATTTCAACTGACCCGCCAATAAACGAAACGCGGTGATGACCGGCAACGGAACGCCATCAGCCACGGTGATCAACTGCGTATCGCAATTCACTGTGAATTCCTCGCGCGGGTCCACTTCCATCACATTCAATTCTTCATAAACCGCCTCCGGCCGCACATCCGCACCGGGCTTAATCCGCGGGGCAAGGTTCTCCCACGCGGCTTCGAGAACAACCACGCGGACGGTTTGTTCGCCACCACATTTCACGCCCTCAGCCAATTCAATTTCAGGTGTGCCACGCCGTTGAAAATCAAACGGGTCAAATGCCAATGGCACTTTGGGCACTTCCACATCAACAGAAATCAACTCAGGGATTTGCTCGATGAGATCCTTGCATACCGCGATTTCATTCGGCGAATCTTCAGTGAGCGACACCCGAATTGTGTCGCCCAACCCATCGCACAGCAGCGACCCGATCCCAATAGCACTCTTGATCCGGCCATCTTCGCCTTCGCCCGCTTCGGTGACGCCGAGGTGCAACGGGTAATTCCAATCCGCCCCCAACTCCGCCAGGCGCGCCGCGAGCAATCGATAGCATTCGATCATCACCTTGGGATTGCTCGACTTCATCGAGAATTTGAAATTATGAAAATCTCGCGAGCGGGCAATGCGGGCAAACTCCAGTGCGCTTTCCACCATCCCCAACGGCGTATCGCCGAAGCGATTCATAATGCGATCACTCAACGAGCCGTGGTTAGTGCCAATCCGCAATGCCCGTCCGCGCGTTTTGCATTCCTCCACGAGCGGCGCGAACTGCTCTTCAATCCGCGTAAGTTCGGCGGCATATTGTTCGTCGGTGTATTCGCGGGTGGCAAATTTTTTGGAGTCCGCGTAATTACCGGGATTCACCCGCACCATCTCGCACCACTTCACCGCTTCCATTGCGGCATCCGGTTTGAAATGAATATCAGCCACCACCGGCACATTCGATCCGCGCGCGCGAATGCCTGCGACGATGGGCTCTAAATTGGCCGCATACTTTTTAGTTTGCGCGGTGATGCGAACGATTTGGCAACCCACTTCCACCAAAGCCATTGATTGCTCCACACACGCATCGGTATCGAGCGTACTGCAAGTGATCATCGATTGCTGAACGATGGGTTCACCGCCGCCCACCACAACCCCGCCAATGTTTACCAACCGCGTTTCCCGGCGCGCGTGGCGGTACGGTGAAGCGCAGTAGTCCATTTATTTGCCGGGAGCGGACTGTTCAATTTGTGTGTCGCGATTGAAAATATCGTGCAGCAACGGCACGCGCTTCACATCGGCCAGTGTGACAAACAGAAAAAAGCCAAGCAACAAAACCGCGAACACCGTGGTGGCATATTCCTGCACGCGCACGCTCACCGGTTTTTTGCGCACCCACTCCACAAGGGACAAAAGAATATGTCCGCCATCGAGCACCGGCACGGGTAGCAAATTCAAAATGGCAAGGTTGATATTCAGCAAAACCAGAAAACTCAAAGCAAGGCGAAGATCGGTGTTCACTTGAATAGACAGCATCCCAAAAATCCCAATCGGCCCGCTTAAATCCTTGGCACCCACGCCGGATTCCTTGCTGCGCCCGAGCGCCTTAAACGTAATCGCCACCTTGTTAAGCACATCAGCAATTTGAACCATCGGCGTTGGGCCGGGGCGTTGCTCAACGTATCGGAGCGGTTCGGGTTTAAAAACCAAACCAATGGGTTGCGCCAGCCCAATGCCCAATCGGCCATCACGAGAGGTAATTTTTACCGAACGTTTTTTGTTGGCAGCGGAATCAGCAAACAAACGCACTTCAGTGCCCGCAGTGGTAAAAGCAACGGAGTTGTTGCCGAGATTAGCATCGCTGGACGTTTTGTGTAATTGAACTTTATCGCCGTCGACGCGGGCGAAATACTCCACACCAACCTCCAATCCTTCGGGCGATTCGGCGGCGGTGATGCGCACTATTTCACCGGTAATTAACCCGTGCTCTTCTCCTAATTCCACAAAGCTCCCCGAAGGATCAACCCGCTTCAACACTTTTTGTGTGCGTTCTGTTTCGAGCGTGATTTCCTTGTCATCGCTCGCGCGAATGATTCCGATGAATTGACTCACACTGCTGACCGATTCCCCGTTGGCGCTGTGGATGATGTCGCCCGGCCACATATCCGCATCCATCGCGGGTGTAGATTGCAGCGGCTCAAGATCCCAGCCTATTTTGCTCAGCAACAAATCCCACGTACCGTGTTCCGGCTCAGGGATTGCCCCCACGGAAACGCGTGGGAATTTGGGCGTTGCAAAAGGCACGGCCATTTCCTTTTCGCCACGCTTCACGGTAATGGTTTTAGGGATGCCCGGCTTCGCCAAAGCAAGATCGAGAAAATGGTATTGGCTGTAAACTTGTTGGCCTCCCACTGTGAGGATGCGGTCGTCCGGCTTGAGCTTACTCCCGACAAAAAGCCCGCCTCGATTAGGTTCCCCCAATTTGCCGATCACCATTTCGTCATGATTATTTAATCGCAGTCGCCGAATGCCATCATCCCAAGTGCCCGCCGGAACATCGAACGTGAGTGTTTTACCTCCCCTTTCAATTTTCAATTGAACCGTTGAGCCCCTGCTATCGAGCACGGTGTAAATTACATCCTGCCACGCTTCCACGGGTTTATCGTTTACCGCAACAATCCGATCGCCCGGACGCACCCCGATTTGATGTTCCTCCGAATGCGCGGCTACGTAGCCGATCACCGGCTCGCTCACTTGCCGCGGCAAACCGATTTGCCAAAGCAACACTGCGATGACGACTGCGAACACCACATTCATCAGCGGCCCGGCAAATGCCACAAGAATTTTTGATAACGGCGAAACCGGCGGCAACTCCTCCGGCGGCTCTTCTTTATTCCCATCGCCTTCGCCCTCTTTCTCGCCTTTGCCTTCGTCTGAATCTGCCGTGCCCTCGATTGCTTCGCTCGTGAGCATTTGGGGTAGCTTCACAAATCCGCCTGCAGGAATTGCGCGAATGGAATAAAGAATCCCCTCGTGTTCTTTGCTCCAAATAATGGGGCCGAATCCGATAGCGAATTCCTCCACCACCAAACCGCGCTTGAGCGCGACCCAGAAATGGCCGAATTCGTGCACAAAAATCGCCGCCCCAAAGAGCAGGAAAACCACGCCAATGACGTACAAGATGTTTAAAATTTCAGCCATATTTTGAGCTCAAAATGAAATCAAGGGGCGGGAAAGTAGCAGCTTTGCAGGGTTTGCGCAATCCGCAATCACGCCGGTGCGAGCGCGGCCTCGCGGGCCCATTGATCAGCGAAGAGAATTTGATCCAGCGTGGGTTCGAGCATCACATCGTGAGCATCCATCGTGCGGGCAACGGTGGTGGTGATTTCGGGGAATGAAATATTTCCGGCACAAAAGGCGTCCACGGCAATTTCGTTGGCGGCATTGAGCACCGCGGGCAGCGTGCCGCCCACTTCACCGGCGCGTCGGGCAAGGTTGAGCGCGGGGAAACGGTCGGGGTCGGGCTCTTCAAAATCCAGTCGGCCGATCTCCGCAAGGTTAGTTTGCACGCGATCGCTGGCGGCGCGCGCCGGATACGTAAGCGCGTATTGAATGGGCAGGCACATATCCGGTGTGGAAAGCTGCGCGAGCATCGAGCCGTCTAGGAACTCCACCAGCGAATGAATGACGCTTTGCGGATGCACCACTACGCGCACGCGCGGCATTTCGATATCGAACAACCACCGCGCCTCAATCATCTCGAGGCCTTTGTTAAATAGCGTGGCAGAATCAATCGTAATCTTGCGGCCCATTTCCCACGAGGGATGTTTGAGGGCTTGTTCCACAGTAATGTCGGCAAACTCGTCCGCGGGCTTTTCGCGGAATGGCCCGCCCGAGGCGGTAAGCCAAATTTGCCGCACACTCTCCGGCCGCTTGTCCTCAAGGCATTGGAAAATCGCCGAGTGTTCGCTGTCCACCGCCAACACTTTGACGCCGTGCTTGCGCGCCTCGGCCATCACGATTTCGCCCGCCATCACGAGGATTTCTTTCGAGGCGACCGCGATGTCTTTCCCCGCGCGAATAGCCGCCAGCGCCGGTTGCAAACCCGCCGTGCCCACAATGGCGATGAGCACAATGTCCGCCTCCGGCAGCGTAGCCAGTTTCAGCAAACCCTCATCGCCAAAATGCACTTCCGGTTTGCTGTTAAATTCATTGGACAATTCCTTGGCGGCGTCCGGGCAGTTGATGGAAATTGCGGCGGGCGAAAATTGCTTCACCTGTTCGCGCAACAGCGTCACATTCCGTCCGGCGGCAAGGCCGACGAGGCGAATGTCATCCGGCAAATCCTCGGCCACCTTGCAAGTGCTAGTGCCGATGGAGCCGGTGCTGCCTAAGAGGACGACGTTTTTCATTGGGCCAATCCGTACTTGAGGAACAAATACATCAGAGGCGCATTGAATAGCAGACTGTCGAGCAAGTCGAGCACTCCGCCCACGCCGGGAAAAAAGCTGCCCGAATCCTTGATGCCCGCCTCGCGTTTCATCAGCGATTCCACAAGATCGCCCGCCACCGAGCCGACGCCCAGTAACGCTCCCAACGTCAGCGCCTGCGCCAGCGTGAAGCCACCCAAGTGCCCTCCCGCAAAATGCAGAAACGCCCAACTCGATGCAACCGAAAACACGATGCCACCTGCGAACCCCTCCCAAGTTTTGCCCAGACTCACGCGTGGGATCATCTTGTGTTTGCCGATCAACGACCCCGTGCAATACGCGCCCGTGTCGCTCATTTTGCTGACGACGATAAAGTACAGCAACCACCACGCGCCATCGAGGTCTGGAAAATAACGAATCTTTTGCAGTACATTCAACAACACTGCCACATAAAAAACACCGAAGAATGTGGAAGCCACCGCCGCCATCCCGCGTTCATTATCCGATGCGCAAAGCTGGCAAATCCCCAACGCCGGAATCAGGCAAATCAAAAATGCAATTTCCGCCTCCCCCGCCAACGCCGCATCCCCGCGAATGGCCAGCGCCCAGAATACTAGGCCAATCAACCCCACCCCGACCGCCGTGCCCAGCGTGCTGAAGGGCGCCAACTCGCGCTTGCGCGCCATGTGAAAATACTCCATCAACGCCACCGCCCCAAGCAACGCCATGATTCCCCCGAAGGCCGCCAGCTTCACTTTTTCATTCGGCGCAAACAACCCCGCCATTAGCACGCCGTAAAGGAAAAGACTACTGCACAGGCGGCGCACAAATGTTTGCCCCTTGGAAAGCTTCACCTCCGTGTCATCATCCATGTGCGGGAACGGTAGAGATTAGATGCCCGGAATGTCGAGCGCGATATTCCTGTGCTATAATTTCCCAAACCGCCGGTGGCGTTTGGTGTATTCTTCGAGGGCGGCGTGGAATTCGGGTTTGCGGAATTCAGGCCATAGCGTTGGCGTGACAACCATTTCGGCGTAGGAAACCTGCCACAACAAAAAATTACTCAAACGCATTTCGCCGCTGGTGCGAATAAGCAAATCTGGATCAGGGGTGTGATGGGTGTAAAGGTGTTTAGAAAATAAATGCTCGTTGACTTCGGCGGGATCGAGCTGGCCGGATTGGGCTTTCTCGGCGATGGCCCGGGTGGCATCGACAATCTCTGCGCGCGAACCATAACTGAGCGCCAACACCAAAGTGAGGCCGGTGTTTTTGGCGAGCGCGGCGCGGGTTTTTTCCAACTGCCGCTGCACGGCTTCGGGCAAGCGATGGATTTGGCCGATGGCTTCAAGCTGCACATTATTACGGTTTAGCTCGCCCACTTCCTTTTTTAGATAGTGCGCCAAATAACGCATAATCGCATCGACCTCGGTCTTCGGGCGATTCCAGTTTTCCATCGAGAAGGTGTAGAGCGTAAGATAGCGCACGCCTGCTTCGGCGGCTGCTTTGATGATGGCGCGGGCGGATTCAGCACCGCGGCGATGACCTTCCACGCGCGGCAATCCGTGCTCGCGCGCCCAACGGCCATTGCCATCCATGATGACCGCCACGTGCTGGGGCAATAGCTCCCGCGCTTCGGCGCTCAACTTGGACGTGCGTGCATTCACAAAAACATCGTTTGACTACGAGCCGGCCCTACGGATGCGATGATGATCTTCGCCCCGATAAGTTTGGAGAGTGCCTGCGTATAACGCCGCGCTTTGAGCGGCAACTTTTTCCAATCGGTCACCGCCGAAGTGTCGCACTGCCAACCCGGGAATGTTTGGTAAACGGGTTTCACGCACTCAATATCCTCGGCATCGGTGGGAACGTAGTCGAGCGTTTTGCCGCCGAGTTTATAGCCGGTGCAAATTTTTATTTCAGCCAACTTGTCGAGCCCGTCAATGTTCGTCACCGCTAGTTGGTCTATGCCGTTCACCTGCACCGCTTGCCGCGTGGCCACGGCGTCAAACCAACCGCACCGCCGAGGTCGGCCCGTGGTCGCGCCGAATTCGCGGCCCATGTTGTGCAGCATTTCGCCGATGGAATCGTCCTCCGTGGGGAACGGCCCGCTGCCCACGCGCGTGGTGTACGCCTTGAGCACGCCGAGCACGTGGTCGACGCGATTGGGCGGCAACCCGGAGCCCGTGCAGGCGCCGCCGGAAGTGGTGTTGGAGGAAGTCACAAACGGGTACGTGCCTTGGTCGATATCGAGATACGTGCCTTGCGCGCCTTCAAACAGTATTTCCTTT
>CAUZWB010000082.1:0-7720 GCA_963583525.1 Verrucomicrobiia bacterium
AATCACAATGACCACTCCCACCGGCAGCACGCTTTCTGCAGGACGGTTTCGTTGGGGCTGGTGGGTGGCGGTGATTTTCGCGCTGCAAGGCACAGGCTTGTGGTGGCTATCGCGCAAAGCTAGCGCGCCCCAACCGTCGGCCAATCCCGCGCCCCTTTTGCTGGCGAATACCAACAGTGCCGGATTGCTCGAGGCATTGGCTTTGGAGGATCCGACTGCGTTTGCGCAGCCCAATCCGAGAGGGTTTTCCGGCCCATCACTACGGCCGGGAATGATGCCGCATCAGCCGTACCGTTGGCAGCCGCCGGAGATTGAAATTCCGTATCCCACCAATCTGCTCACCGGCCCGATCGACAGCATTCTCAAAACGAACCTCGGCAACAGCGCAAATGCGTTTATCAAACCGAACCCGGAAATAATGGTTTTGAATGTGCCGCCACTGGATCTACCGAAGGCAAGCCGGCTGGAAGTGGCGGGCGACTTGGCCGGACGCAAATTGATCACGCCGCCCAAATTGAAAACTTGGAATCATACCACGCTGCTGCGGCCCACGCGGGTGCAGGTGATGGTGAATCCGGGCGGGCGGGTGTTCAGCGTGGTGCGCTTGGATGAATCCGGCCACGCGCCGGCGGATGCGTTGGCGCTGGCATTGGCGCGGCGCTCAGTTCAGTTTGTGAAAACGACGAACGCGCCCGCCGCGCCACTGGATCTATCCAGCTTTGCCACAGGCGATTTGATTTTTCATTGGCACACGAATCCGTTGACGGTCACCAACCTCGTGCAGGCACCGCGCCGCGAATGAGTATGAACGCATCCGATTCCATTTTCCTGTTTCTATTCGTGCTGCTCGGTGGCTGGGCGGCGGTGGCGTTTTATGCCCGCCAGCGGGGATTGGATTTCGAGCCGGATCCGAATCGGGACAACGTGTTTAGCTGCGAAGAATGCGAGTACGTTTATACCGATGACGATGATGTCGAACGCTCGCGATGTCCCGAATGCGGCGTGATGAATGGGCCGGTGGTGTTTTAATGCCCAAGAACCAATGAGCAAATTCCAAGGAAGCTCCAATTCCAAATTCCCAATTGAGTTCTTGGGGGTTTGGCCATTGGTCATTTCCCCTCAGTTTCCCGCCTTCACTTCAATCACATCGTGCGGCTTGGACTCGTGTTGGCTGGCGGCGCTGATGCGGAGGTAGCGCGCTTTGTCGTGCAGCTCGGCGAGGTTAGCCGCGCCGAGGTAGCCGAGGCCGCTTTGGATTCCACCGGTCAATTGGGTGAGCACGGAATCGACTGAACCGGAAACTTCCTTCAACGCCTCCACGCCTTCGGCGGCAATTTTTTGGGTGGCGTCCTTGGCGTTGTGGCCGTAGCGGGCGGCGCTGCCGGCTTTCATTGCGGCGAGGCTGCCCATGCCGCGATATTGTTTGTAGCGTTTGCCGCTGATCTCAACAATATCGCCGGGCGATTCCTGGCAACCGGCGAGCAAGCCGCCGCAAATTACCGCGTTCGATAGCGTGAGGGCTTTTACAATGTCACCGCTCTTGGTTACCCCGCCATCGGCAATGATGGTGACGCCCTTGGCCGCCGCGCCTTTGGCCGCCACGTACAGCGCGGTGAGCTGCGGGATGCCCACGCCAGCGACGATGCGCGTGGTGCAAATGGAGCCGGGCCCTTGGCCCACCTTGATGGAATTAGCATCGCAGTCGGCGAGGTATTCCACGCCTGCCGCGCTGGTGACGTTGCCGGCGATAATTGGCAAATCCGGAAAGGCATCGCGAATGAGCTTCACCGAATCTCCCACGCCCTGTGTGTGGCCGTGCGCGGTCGAAACCGCCACGGCATCGACGCCGCGTTCGAGCAACCCGCCCACGTGAGCCGTGATGCGTTCGCGATCCAACTCGCCGGCCTGCGTGCGCGTGGCGGAAATCGCCGCGCCGCAGAGCAAACGAAATTCCCCGTCGCGCGCCGGTTTGAATTGGGCGCTTTTTTCCAGCGCGATGCGCTCCACATCGCTGAGTGTGAAAAGCCCCTTCAAATGATCATCATCATCCACCACCAACAATTTATTGATGCCGGGATGATCGGTGAAAAACTGGTCGGCAATCTGGATGGGATCGGGCTCGAGTTCTTTTTCCGTGATAGTGTGCACACCCGAGCGCGGGATAGCGGCATCGCCCACGCGGCGGTCGGCATAGCGCGGCTTCACCACACTGCCGGAAAGCAGCCCGGTGAGGTTGCCCGCGCCGTCCACCACCGGAAACGTGCTGAACGTGTAGCGCTGCTCCTCGATTAGCTCCAGCACATCGCCCACCGAAAGATCGGCCGTCACGGTGATCGGTTCCTGAATCAACCCGTGCACGTGATTCTTCACGCGGCTCACTTCCTTGAGCTGCTGTTTCTCGGTCATATTATAATGCACGAGGCCCAGCCCACCCTTGAGCGCCATCGCGATGGCCATCGCGTGCTCGGTGACGGTATCCATATCGGCAGAAATTATTGGCAAATGCAGTTCCAGATTTTCCGCCAATCGCGTGTCCAGCACCGTATCGCGCGGGAGGATTTGTGAAAACTGCGTGGCCAGCGTGACGTCGTCAAACGTAAGGCCCGTATTGGCGTGGCGCGGGAAGAAGGTGTCCGCGTTTAAATAAAACTGCGAATCTGTGTCATCTGAATTGGACTTGGCTGCCATAGGCGACCTTGCCCGAGAGAGGCGATACGTGGCAAGCCGGAAATTAACCTTCCAAAATGCGTTTGGCGATTTCTGTAGAGGATTTGCCGGGGAGGTGGCCGAGGACGATGATGTTGCCGCCTTGGGCTTGGATGATGGCGCGTTCTTCGGCGGGGAGTTGGTCGATGGTGTAATCGCCGCCTTTTATATAGACATCGGGGTGGGTGATTTGCAGGAAGTTTGTGGCGCGGAGTTCGTCGAAGATGTAAACGGCGTCAACAGATTCGAGTGCGGCGATGACGGCGGCGCGGTCGGCCTCGGTGTGGATGGGGCGGTCGGGGCCTTTGAGCTCGGCGATGGAGCGGTCGCTGTTGAGGCCCACGATGAGGGCTTCGGCTTCGTTGCGGGCGGATTGGAGGTAGTTGACATGGCCGGCGTGCAAAATATCGAAGCAGCCGTTGGTGGCGGCGAGGGTGCGGCCCTCGGCACGGAGGGCTTCGCGCCACGCGGGTAGCGTGTCGGCGGTCAGTATTTTTGCATAAAAATCCAAGGGCCGAATCCTGCCGCAGACGGCAAGGGCTTGTCAATCGGCGGAAGGGGGCGTAGGTTGGGGCCCGTGAACGCGGACGTCATTTTGGTACAGATTCGTGGGATTCTTCCCGCTAATAGCGGGGCTGCGATTTTTTTGGGCAATGACGAGAAGGTTTTTATTATCCAAGTGGAAACCAATATGGCGGCGGTGATTGGAAATTTCCTGCGCGATGCGCCAAAGGAACGGCCGTTGACGCACGATTTGCTGAGTAATGTTTTTCAGGGGTTCGGCATTGTGGTGGAGCGGGTGGTGATTACGGAGCTGAAGCATTCGACGTATTTCGCGCGGGCGATTTTGAAAATGGAAAACGAGCTGGGCTCCAAGATTGTGGAGCTGGACGCGCGTCCCAGCGATTGCCTCGCGATTGCGACGGCGCAGAAAATTCCGGTGTACGTGTCGGCCAGTCTGTTTGAAGAGGTGGAAGATATGAGTGAATTTCTTGAGCAAATAAACGAAGGTGCCAGCGAAGAATCAGAAGACGAATAAGGCGCCCTCGCTTCCGGAGGTGCCGTTGGTGTTGGTGCACGGCGATGATGACTTCGCGGTGAGCCAGCGCGCGCGCCAGATTTTCCAAGGCTGGTGCGCGGACGTCGGCGGCGAGGATCACGAAACCGTCGAGGCCCACGCGGCCAATGGCGGCGAGGCTTCCAAAATTTTGGGCCGACTGCGGATGGCGCTGGATACGCTTCCGTTTTTTGGCGGCGAAAAAGTGGTGTGGTTCAAGGACTGCAATTTTCTGGGCGACGATCGAACGTCCAAAACCAAAGACGTCACCAGCGGCATCGCCGATCTCACGGCGTGGTTGAAGGCATTCGATTGGCAAGGCGTGCGCCTCCTCATCAGCGCCAGCAAATGCGACAAGCGAAAAGTTTTTTACAAAGCCATCGCCAAGCAGGGCCACGATGAGGAATTCAAGGCGCTCTCCACCGACGACCGCGAGTGGCAAGCCAAAGCCGAGCAGCTCGTCACCGCCAAGCTCCGCAAGCTCGGCGTGAAGGCCGACTACGGCGCGGCGACGGAGCTAGTGCAAATGGTCGGCCCAAACAGCCGCGCGTTGATGAGTGAATGCGAAAAAGTGGCGCTCTATGTGGGCGAGAGGGCGGAGGTAAACCGAGACGACGTGCGCGCCATCGTCACGCCCGGCAAACACGCAAAGGCTTACGCGCTGGGCGACGCGTTGGGTGATCGGCAGTTGCCGCGATTGCTCGCCCGTTTGGATGAGGAATTGTGGGCGGCAAAAACCGATCGGCAAAAATCAGCCATCGGCCTGTGCTCCGGGCTCATTAGTAAAGTGCGCTCGTTGCTCTTTGCGCGGGAATTGCTCGATGCGGATATGATTCGCCCCGCCAATGCGTACCCGCAATTCAAGTCACAGCTCGACACGCTACCCGCCGGCGGGTTTCCTGATGACCGCCGCATCAGCCCGCTTGGGCTTCACCCTTATGTATTATTTAACGCCACCAAACAGGCGCGCAATTACACCAGCGCCGAACTCGTCCGCGCGCTCGATCTTTTAATGCAAGCCAACCTCAAACTCGTTTCCAGTTCGCTGGACGACTCATTTATTTTGCAATCCACCCTTACCCAAATCGCCGCGCGCCCCGAGGCCGCCGCTGCCGCCTAATGAGCGCGCGCCTCCAAGTCGCCGTCACCGAAGGCATCGCCTGCATCAAAGTCGGCGGCCCCGCCAACTTCGCCGCCGGTGTGGATTTTAAAACCGTGGTCAATCAATCCTGCGAAGAAGGCGGCCGCGTGCTGTTGCTCGATCTCACCGAGTGCGTGAATATGGATAGCACCTTCCTCGGCATCCTAATGAGTATGACCAACCGGCTCGACCGCATCGAGCTGCTCAACCCCAGCGAACGCATCATCGATCTGCTCGATAGCCTCGGCGTGATGGAACTCCTCACCGTCGGCACCGGCGAAAACCCATTTGAGATGAGGGGCGCCAAGCTCGAAGAAGCCGAATCCACCAACGCCGACAAACGCGCCCTTACCGAAGCCAGCCTCGAAGCGCATAAATTGTTAATGGAAATTAATCCCGACAACGTGCCAAAGTTTAAGGACGTTGCAAAGTTTTTGGAGGAAGACCTTAATAAATGACCAAGGCCCAAGGCCCAATGACCAAATCCCAAGAAATGCCCAAGCCCCAAAAATGCTGAGTTGGTTTTATTGGGGTTTCCTTGGGCATGGGTCATTCTCCATTGGTATTCTCCCTGTGACTAACTTCCGATTGGCTACGGCGACACTCTTCGCTTAACTCCCTCCCCGATGTCTGACCTTTCTGGCCTCAATCCTGAACAGCGCAAAGCCGCCGCGACCCTTCGCGGGCCGGTGCTGATCTTGGCGGGGGCGGGGACGGGGAAGACGCGGACGCTCACCCATCGCGTGGCTCATATGGTGAGTAAAGGGATTTCGCCGGAGCATATTTTGGCGGTGACGTTTACCAATAAAGCGGCGCGCGAGATGCAGCAGCGGGTGACCAAGCAACTCAAGCGATTGCCCAAGTCACGCACGCGCGCACGCGATGATGGCAAGCCGTTGAAGCCGACGATTTGTACGTTTCATTCATTGTGCGTGCGCATTTTGCGGCGGCATATTGAGAAGCTTGGGTACAAACGCAACTTCGTGATTTATAGCGCCAGCGAGCAGCTTGGCGTGGTGAAAAAAGTTTTGAGCGCGATTGCCGGCAAAGATGTGAAGGCCGATGCGCGCGAGTTGCAGGGGTTGCTGAGTCGGCTGAAAAACGCGGGGCCGAACGGGAATGTGCCGGGCAACGAAGACAGCCTCGCGATGGCGGGGCATATTCGTCGGCGTTATGACAGCGCCTTGCGCGCGGCCAACGCGGTGGATTTTGATGATTTGTTGGTGCTCACACTGCGGATTTTTAATGAGTTCCCGGAGGCGTTGGAGGAATGCCGCGCGCGGTATCAGTACGTGATGGTGGACGAATATCAAGACACCAACGCGGCGCAGTTTGAGCTGATGCATTTGCTATCCAAAGAGCATCGCAATGTGTGCGTGGTGGGCGACGATGATCAAAGCATCTACGGCTGGCGCGGCGCGGAGATTTCGAATATCCTCGATATGGAAAAACATTTCCCCGAGGTGAAGGTCATCAAGCTCGAACAAAATTATCGGTCCACCCGCGTGATTCTCGATGCCGCCAATGCGGTCATCAAAAACAATCCGCGCCGTCGCCCCAAACAATTATGGAGCGCCAAGGGCGAGGGTGAGTTAGTGCAATTGCAGGCGTTCGCCAATGAAGAGGAAGAGGCCACCACGATTGTGGACGAGATTGAGTTTCATCGGATGGCCAAGCGCATTCCGTGGAAGGATCACGCCATTCTGTTCCGCACCAACGTGCAGTCGCGTCCGCTGGAAACCGCCCTGCGCAAGGCCGAGGTGCGTTATCATTTGATCGGCGGCCAAAGCTTTTTTGACCGGCGCGAGATTCGGGATTTTCTCGCGTTTATGAAAACCTTCATCAACCCCAACGACGACGCCAGCCTGTTGCGCATCGCGAACATCCCCGCGCGCGGGCTGAGCGATGTGACGATGGAACGTCTGCTTGGCGCCAGCCAAGAGCGGGATTGTTCTGTTTGGAAAGCGATGAAGAACGACCTCGTCATCCACGAATTCCAGCCGCGCACCCGCAAATCCATCGAGGCCTTTGTGGCGTTGGTTGAAGACTTCCGCGCGCCGCTCAATGAAACTGAATTGTCGCTCGCCAGTTGGGCGGATAAATTTCTCGATGAAATCAATTACATCGCCGAGCTACGCAAAGGTGAAAAGGATCCCGAGAACGCCGAGAACCGAATGCGCAATCTGCGCGATATTATTTCCACAATGGATAACCGCGGCGAATCGCTATTGCCCGCCAATCGCCTCGGCAAGTTTCTGGATGACATCACGCTGGACGCCGATCGCGAGGCGGACAAAGAAGAATCCGGCGACGCCGTCACCCTCATCACCACGCACAGCTGCAAAGGCTTGGAGTTCCCGCACGTATTTCTCGTGGGCGTGGAGGAAGGTTTGCTGCCGCACTCGCGCTCCGCTGTGGAAGGCACACTCGACGAAGAGCGCCGCCTCTTCTACGTCGCCATCACCCGCGCAATGAAAACGCTAACCATTTCCCATTGCCTCAACCGCAAAAAATACGGCCAAAATTTCCTGTGTCACCCGAGTAGTTTTCTGAAAGAACTGCCCGAAGAACTCTGCGAGGATATGGATTCGAACAAGGAACCGGTGACGGTGGAAGATGGGAAAAGTATGTTCGCGGCGATGCGGGAAGGGTTGGGGTAATGACCAAGGCCCAATGACCAATGACCAATGACCAATGACCAAGGCCCAATGACCAATGACCAATGACCAATGACCAATGACCAATGACCAATGACCAATGACCAATGACCAATGACCAATGACCAATGACCAATGACCAATGACCAATGACCAATG
>CAUZWB010000083.1:0-7700 GCA_963583525.1 Verrucomicrobiia bacterium
AACGGATTCCAAAAGCCGCGCGCGATTTGCTTGAGCTTTTTGCCTTCTGCCGAGCAGCGAAACACGCCGCCGCCAATGCCGGCCGCGCCTTCGATTTTTTCGCCGTCGCTACCAAGCATTGTGTATGCGTGTCCTAAATTTTCGCCGAGGCCGAAGATGAGGTTTCCTTTTGGGTCGAAGCTCAATCCGCTGAGGCCATTGTGCGGATAGTCGCCGGTGGTTTTCAGCGTGATGATGTCTTCGGTTTTGTCGGCTTTGCCGTCGTTGTTGGTATCGCGCACGCGGAGGATGCGGCTTCGTTCGGCGAGGTACACCCAGTCGTTTTTGCCCACGCAAACGTCCATGCCCATTTTGAGGCCCTCGTAAAAAATACTGCGCTTGGCTTTGCCTTTGGCCGAGGGAGTAAACATCAACACGCGATCACGCTCGGGGCCTTTGTAATCTTTAGGCCGAAAATGGGTGTGGCTTTCGATGACGATGACGCGGCCTTGGGCGTCCACACCGAGGCCGGTGGGGGTGACGATGTCGGGCGCCTCGGCGATGAGCTCGATGATGATGCGCGGGTCGGACGACTTGGGCGGCTTGGGTGCATTGTCAGCAGCAAACAAGGCGAAGGGAAGGGCGGCCAGAAGTATTAGCGTTTTCATGGCAAAATGAATGGAGCCAGTGAACGGAGTCGAACCGTTGACCTGCTCATTACGAATGAGCTGCTCTACCAACTGAGCTACACTGGCGTGAGGGACAATGTAGCGATGGGGCTAAAGGCGGGCAAGGAAATTGGGTTGAACCGCCAAGACGCCAAGTTTTTATTTTTTCTTGGCGGCTTTGCGCCTTGGCGCTTCAAAAAAATTTACACCGATGTTTTCCGTAGCGATTGCCCGAGCAACCAACCGGCCCAAGTACAGAGGAGGCAGATTGCCACGGAGGCGACGATGTTGGCCCCGGCTTTCGGCCAGTCGTTTTGTTGGATGAGTTCGAGGGTTTGCAAACTGAAGGTGGAGAAGGTGGTGAAGCCGCCACAGAAACCGGTGATCAAAAAAAGCGCGGTGGGGGATTTGCGCTGGTCGATTCCCCAGAATCCGGCGGCGATGCCGATGGCGAGTGAGCCGAGCACGTTGGCGGCGAGGGTTCCGAAGGGGAAGGTTTCAAATCGCGCGAGGCCCACGGCCAGTCCGTGTCGGCCGAGGCTGCCGAGTGCGCCGCCGAGGGCAATGCAAAGCCAAGTCATGCGCGGGATGTACACGCGCACGCGGTGGTTGGCGAGAGGTTTCCTTTCTTTCTATCTGGGCGGGGTGAAGGGTTGACGGATAATGACGCGGATGGTGCGGGTGGAAATCCAGTTGGCGAGGTCGGCGGGGTCGCGCCAGACCCACTGGCCGGTGGGATCAACCCAGCGGCCGAGGGCGGGATCCCAAACTGCGTTTGCCGGGCGTTGGTTGTTGTTGAACCATACAAAAGGGTCCACGTAATAGTCGCCGAAGGTTCGGTTGACATCCGTGCCGGCGCGGACCCAAGTGGCGGCTGACGGGGTGGTGGCGGAAAAGGCGCGTTGGCTGGGGTCGTTGGGGTCCGGGTTGATGCGGTAATTGAGCGGGCGCACGGGGAGGCTGTAGCGGATGGGATGGCCTTTGCCTTGATTGGTGGGATTAATCCATCCGCGTGGACCGACTTTGGTGCGGGGTGAGGGAGTGCGTTGGGCGGTGGCACTGTGCGCGCTGAAGCATAGGGCGAGCAGGATGCCAACCCGCCGGATGTTTGCGGTGATCAATTTACCGGAGTGCGATTCATTCATGCCGTTCTGTTAGACGGCATGCGAATGGGCGAGTTACCCGCCGGCGGGATTTGGTTGTTACCCTGTGTGGTTATTCGCGTCGGCTGACGTTGGGGAGGACATCGCGCAGGCGCATGTAATCGCTGAGGACGTCGAGCGTTTCACGCAGAGTGGCGTCGATGGAAAAAGTGTTGGAATCGTCTTGAGGAATGGGGGGCGTATCGGCTTGCTCAACTTTAGGCTTGGGGGCTGCAAGTTTCTTGAGTGGCTTGTTGGCCTCGGCACCTTTCACGTCGATTTCAAAATATTTTTCGGTCGGTTGTTTTCGGCCGGCGCGTTCTTTGTTGCGGTCGGCGATGCGTGTTTTGGTGTCGGCGCGTTCTTTGCGGCGCTCGGCTTCGTTGAGGGAAACGCTTTTGTCTTTTAGCCGTTTCTTGGCGCGGATGATGTCCTCGTTGATGTATTTGAAATCGGGGCTTTTCCCCACGCGCTTGGTGGAGCTGTTGCGCAGACTGGTGAGGAAGGGATCCACTCGATTGAGTTTTTTGTAAGTCACCTTATTAATTTTATCGGCTTCTAATGCGCGTGGAAGTTTGCCTTCACCCATGCCGAGGTGATCATAAACGGACGGTAATTCCACATCTGAAAGCACGCCAAGGCGTTGGGTGGTGCTGCCGTTGATGCGGTAGAATTTTGAGATGGTGAATTTGAGTCGCCCGGAATCTTCACCGAGATTGGAGAGGATCCGACGGTTAAGCGGCAGGAGTTGCTGGACGGTGCCTTTGCCGTGGGTGGTTTCGGAGCCGACGATCACGGCGCGCCCGTGGTCTTGCAGGGCGGCGGCAACGATCTCGGAGGCGGAAGCGCTCATGGGGCTGACGGCGACCAAGAGTGGACCGTCGTACACTACGCCGCGTTTGGTGTCGCCGAGCACTTTATTTTCACCGCGGAAATTTTTGACCTGCACCACCGGGCCAACATCAATGAAGAGGCCGGCGAGGTTAATGGATTCCTGAAGGATGCCGCCGCCATTCATGCGGAGATCGAGGACGATGCCGTCGACCTTTTCTTTTTTGAGGCGCTCAATGAGAGTGCGACAATGGTCGGAGCATTTGCTGTAAAAGCCGGGCAAATTGATGATCCCAAGTTTTTCAGTTTTGCCGTTCACCTTGCGCTCGATGATGTATGCTTTGGCGAGGGAGTCTTCTAGCTTTACGACATCACGGGTGATTTTAATAATCTTTGATTCGCTCTTGCCGGCGGGGATGATGGTGAGCTCAACGATGGTATCTTTTTTGCCGCGGATCAATTGCACGACGTCATTGATTCCCATATCGATCAAGTCGGTGGCTTCCTTGTCGCCGGGGTTTCTCACGGCGATAATTTTGTCGTTAGCGTGGATGAGGCCGCTTTTGCCGGCGGGGCCGCCGGGCATGACGCGCACGATCTTGGTGTAGCCTTCGTCAGTGGTCAGCACGGCGCCAATGCCGGTGAGCTGCATGTCGATGCTGTTAATGTCAAAATTTTCGGCCTCGATGGGGCTCATGTAATCGGAGTGCGGATCAAAGGCGCGGGTGAGGGCACTGAGATAGGTTTCGAGTTTATCGTCCAGCTCATGCTTTTTCATTCGTTTTAACAGGCGATCGTAGCGACGGCTGATTTTTTCGCGGCTGGCGGCGAGTTTTTTTGGGTCGGGCTTTGCGGTATCATTTTTGTCGAGGGCAAGGATGTCGTTAAGCACCTCAAGTTTGATTCGGGAATGCCAAAGTTTGCGCGCGGCGGCGTTGTCTTTGGGCCAGGGTTCCTTGGTGCGGATGGTGAGGAAGCGTTCTTTTTTGGTGAAATCAAATTCGCCTTTCAGTATTTCATCCACCCATTGCTGGCGCTCAGCAAGGCGCTTGAGGAAGAGGGCGTAAATGTCATTGGAAGGGCCGAGGCTGCCCATTTTCACTTTGTCATCCAGACTGGTGCCATATTGTTTGGTGAGCACTTCCACATCGGATTGCAGGAAAATCATGTGGCTGAAATCCAGCAGGTTGAGGTAGCGATCCAGGTGATGACCGGCGATTTCGTTGTTGAGGCCGGACTGGCGATAATGGATTTGGGAAATCAGTCGGCCCACCGTCTGGGTGATTTGTTTGGCCTGTGCTTCGGAAAGATCGGCCCAGGCAAAGCTGGCGGAGAGGAGCAGCGCACTGCACGTTGCGATGTATCGTTTCATTCCGCCAATGGTGACGAAAATTGGGTGGGGTGCAATCTAAATCCATTCAATGTACATTTCTGCTTTGACTGTGGGGCAGGGTGGGCTAAAAAGCCCCATGCACAGGTTTACATTTCGCATACTTTTCCGGACCTTCCCCATGCTGCTCTTGTTGTCTGCGGTCGGCTGCCAATTCGCGCAGCGACATGCGGCGGAGGATTTCACTGCTCTCTTCGATGGCCAATCCCTCAAAGGCTGGGAACAGGTGGCCCCGAAAGGCGATGGCTACGGCGTCACCAACCTCGTGGAAAACGGCGCGACCAATGCCGTCATCTTTTGCGCTAAAGGCGGTGGCGGCAATTTGTTGTCCGAGAAAACTTACAGTGACTTTGTGTTGCGCTTTGATTTCAAACTCACCGAAGGCGCCAACAACGGTCTTGCCATCCGCGCCCCCAACCAAGCCGGCGGTCTCGCCTACGACGGCATGGAACTGCAAATCCTCGGCACCGCTTACAAAGGCAAACTCAAACCCGAACAATACCACGGTTCACTATACAATATAGCCGCCGCCAAAAAGGGCGCGCTCAAGCCTGCTGGCGAATGGAACTCGCAGGAAGTCATCGCCCAAGGCCGCCGCATCATCGTGCGCCTCAATGGCACGCAAATCCTCGATGTGGACATCAACTCAATCACCGATCCCGCCACGCTTGTGAAACATCCCGGCCTCTTTCGGGCCAGCGGCCACATCGGTTTCCTTGGCCACAACGACGAAGTGTTTTTCAAAAACATCCGCATCAAGGAATTGGCCCAAGCGGATTTAACAAACGTGCCCCCCAAAGGCTTCCAGTCGCTATTCAACGGCACCTCGCTGACTGGATGGCAGGGACTGGCCGCCCGGCCCAATAACAACCCCATCAAACGAGCCGCCCTCACGCCTGCCCAGCGCGACACGGTCCAAGCCGAGGCCGATGCTAACATGACCGCCCATTGGAAAACCGAAAACGGCGCCATCATTTTTGATGGCAAAGGCCGCAGCCTGCAAACCACCCGCGACTATCGCGACTTCGAAATGCTCGTGGATTGGAAAATTACCGCCAAAGGCGACAGCGGAATTTACCTGCGCGGAACCCCGCAGGTCCAAATGTGGGACCCGCGCGGCGACGATAATCCCCGCGCCGCCAAAGGTAGCGGTGGCCTCTTCAACAATAAAGGCGAAGGCAACGCCAAAGATCCCATTACAAACGCCGACCACATCGCCGGGGCTTGGAACCGTTTCCGCATCGTTATGGTCGACGAACGCGCCCACGTATTTCTCAACGGCAAACTCGTCGTCAAAAACACCATCCTCGAAAACTTTTGGGACCGCACCCAGCCGCCGCTTCGCCAAGGCCCCATCGAACTCCAAGCCCACGGCAGCCCGCTGTGGTTTCGGAATCTCTACATCAGAGAAATCAAATAACCGCGCCGTTGAAGGCCCGAGGCAGACCCGGCACTCCGAGCCCGCTGCGGCGCGCTGGGACTGCACGCCCTACCTGATGCAATCGGTGATCATCCGTAGAATCTGTGTCCTAAAATTGGGGTTGAAGGTTTTGGGTTTTCGGTTCAGGATTCGCGTAACAAGCTATGAACCGAGACATTCCTCAACCCTCAACAATCAACCCTCAACTCAAATCCAGTCGTCGTCAGTTTCTGGCCACTACTTCTGCTGCCTTGGCGTTTCCCTTTGTGGGGCGCGTGCTGGGCGCGAATGCGAAATTGAATATCGGCGTGGTCGGTGTGGCCGGGCGAGGGGCGAGCAATCTCCGTGGGGTGAAGGGTGAACATATTGTGGCGTTGTGCGATGTTGCGGCGCCTTCATTAGCGGGGGCGCAAAAACAGTTTCCCAAAGCCAAGGGCTACGCGGATTTTCGGAGGATGCTCGAGCGCAAGGATTTGGATGCGGTGGTGTGCAGCACGCCGGATCACACGCATGCGATCGTCGGTGTGAGCGCGCTGAAGAGCGGGCGGCATTTGTATTGCGAAAAACCGCTGGCGCATACGGTGTCCGAAGTACGCGCGATGACCGAGGCGGCGGTGGCGGGCAAGCGCGTCACGCAAATGGGCACGCAAATTCATGCCGGCAATAATTACCGCCGCGTGGTGGAGCTCGTACAAAGCGGTGCGATTGGCGCGGTGCGGGAAGTGCACGTATGGGCCGGGGCCACTTATGGGAACATTGGCCTTTCGCCGAAAGATGCACCGTTGCCGAAGGGGTTTGATTATAATCTATGGCTCGGCCCGCTGCCGTACCGGCCGTTCCGCAAGGAATACGCGCCATTTCATTGGCGGCATTTCTGGGAATTTGGCGGTGGCACGCTGGCGGATTTCTGGTGCCATTATTCGGATCTCGCCCATTGGGCGCTGGATCTCACGCATCCGCTCACTGTCCACGCACACGGCGGCAAGGCGCGCCCGGAGCGGGTGACGCAAAAACTAAAGGTGGAATACACCTACCCCGCGCGCGGTAAAAAACCGCCGGTGCATCTCACTTGGTATCAGGGCGGTGAAAAACCGGCGGTACTCACCGCCGCGCAGAAAAAGAAATGGACCAGCGGCGTGCTCTTCGTCGGCGAACACGGGATGTTGTTTTCAAACTACGGCGGGCATCAACTTTTGCCGGAGGAAAAATTCAAGGGCTTCAAGGCCCCCGCACAATCCATCCCAAACTCCATCGGGCATCACGCCGAATGGATCAAAGCCTGCAAAGAAGGCGGGCACACCACCTGCGATTTTCGCTACTCCGGTCCGTTGACCGAGTGCGCGCTTTTGGGCATTGTGTCTCATCGAATCGGCAATAAAAAGCTGGTGTGGGACTGGAAAAAAATGGAAGCTGGCAATGCTCCCGAGGCGAACCGGTTCATCCGGCATCGTTATCGGGCCGGCTGGAAACTGTAATCAAAAATTATTATGGAAAACGACGAGCAAGCTCCACACAATCCAAACGATTCAACCGAAACGAGTCAACCCGCCGGAGGAAGCGGGTCTACGCGGCTGGTGGTAATGGGTGTGGTCCTTTCAGCGATGGTCGTGATGGCCTTAATTCAATCCGGCGCGCGGAGCAAACGTGATGCGGCGGCGGATGCGGCGGGTAAATTAATGGAGTCGGAAGATTATAGTATGCCGGCTGATTACATGAAGGCCGTTGGGAAAACCGCGCACATACAATTCACGGAAGAAACGCTAACCCAAGTGTACCGATGGAACGGCGTGCTGCAGCATTTTGAATTGCGCGTCGTATTCATCGGGTCGAAAGGGGACTACAGCATTCGGGATGTCAAGAGCAACGCGGTGTCCCGGTTTAAAGCAAACGATATTTCCAAGCTCGCCTTGGCAAAAAAAACAGGAACTGAATTAGAGGAATTTCCAGAACTACTAGAAGGGGAAGCATCTGAAGGCGGCGGCGGCTTTGATCACAGCAGCCCTCCCGGAGGTGGCCCCGGTGGCGGCCCTGAAGGCGGATTGAGTGGAGGCCCCAGCGGTGGGCCTGGTGGTGCCGGTGGCGGCGGGGGTTCCCGCGGTGGCGGGGGTGGCATGACAGCCGAGAGCATGAAGACTAGGCTGACCGCATCGTTTGAAACGCTGAAACTGGATGAGGATCAACAAGCCAAAGTGGACACCATCATGGAAGATCAAGTTAAGGAAACCATGGCACTCATCGGCGGTTCACGTGAAGGAATGCGCGAGAAATTT
>CAUZWB010000084.1:0-7583 GCA_963583525.1 Verrucomicrobiia bacterium
GAAATTATCATTCGCCAACAGATGATTATTGGCACCCAGAATCAAACTGTCCGGGCACGGCTTCGGGTTGATTTCGTGCCCGAGGTCCACGCGGAAAGTTTGAATCACCGGCCGCGCCGATTCATCGACGATGGCCAAGTCCAGCGCGCGCTCGGCGATGTTGAAATAACTCTCCACCAACAACGGCGACAACAGCAGCGTCTGCCCGTTGTTCACGAACCCGTCCTTGGACACTCCGTCCGGCGGCAGCACGCCCGTCAGGTTTTCCTCGATCCCCAGCAAATCCTGCAGCGTGTTACCATATTGCGCCACCGTCAGCCGCCGCGCCCCGCCGTTTTTCGGCCGCACGCGCGAGCGCGCCATCGCGAGCGCCCCGTCAATCCACCGCACCATCGCCGCCCGCTCCGCCTTGCCCGGCTGCCGTTCATCCTCCGGCGGCATCTCCTCCTCGCGCAACTGCTTCCGGATCACCTCCCAATGCCGCACATCCTTATCCGCCACCGCCCCATCCAAAAAATCCACCCGAACCCCCGCCTTCGGCTTCTTCTCCCCGTGGCACTTGAAGCAGTATTTTTTCAAAAGCGGCTGCACCCCTTTCTGAAAATCGCGCAACACCACCCCCGGCTCCTTCGCCCAACCGGCAAAAGCCAACCCCAAAAACAACAGCAATGAAAAAAGACCTTTCATAAAATCGCCGCCCAAAGTTTCCCCCCTTTGGAGCGCTGTGGCAAGCGCAGCGCGACAACGTTTTGGAGATTCGTTTTGTCCGCAGCATTGGAATCGACCAAGCCCAACCGGTCGCCATAGTTCAACTGCAGGGGAACGTGATTGAAGAGCGTGCGTCAGCCGTGGGATTTCTCAACACCGTTGAGCGTGATCATCGGCGCTTAAGTAACCAACGCGTCGAGGCCGCCCGTGCTGTCGGCAAAGCACTCCACCGGCAACCGCATGCGGTCGAACATCGTCACGAACACATTCGCGAACGGCGTTTTTGCATCGTATTTTAGAAACTGCCCGTGGCGCAAACCGAGGCCGCGTCCGCCCGCGAGCAGCAGCGGGTAGTTGTTGTTATTGTGCGTCTTGGAATTGCTGCTGCCGTACAGCACCATCGTGCGATCCAGCAATGTGCCGCCGCCCTCTCGCGTTTGCTTAAGCCGCGTGAGGAAGCGCGCCAGTTGCGCGGCGAGAAACTGGTCAAACTTGCCGAGCTCCTGGGGACTCTTGCCCGCCTTATGCGCGAGGCCGTGCCAGTTGCCGTTCAGGCCCACGGCGGTGGGAAACGAGTTCGCAATCGTCGTGGCGCCGGCCACTTGGCCAATCATGTACGTGGCCAAGCGCGTGGTGTCCGTCTGGAATGCGAGGAACATCAAATCGTACATCACGCGAATGTATTCCTCCGGACCCTCGGGCGTGGCGCTGAGGTCGAGCGTCTTCTCCTCCACGCGCGGCTTGGGAATCTCCAGCCATTTTTGCGACTGCTCAACGCGCTTTTCAATGTCACGTACCGAGTCGAGGTATTCATCAAACTTCGCCTTGTCCCGCGCGCCGAGCTGGCCGCGCACGCTCTTGGAATCGGCGAGCACGAGGTCCAGCAAACTGCGTGTGTTATCCAGTCGCTGGCGGGCCTGTTTGTTATCTGCCGCTTGACCGAAGAGACGCGTGAAAATTTGTTTCGGGCTGGCCAACGCCGGAACCGGACGGCCGTTGCGCGAAAAGGAAATGGTCGTGGACCGCGTCGGCTCGCCCACGCCACCATCGCTCGAGAGCGTGAGCGACGGAAAACGCGTCTGGCTGCCGATGTGTTGCGCGGCGAGTTGGTCGACCGACACTCGGTTGCTATAAGTCGGGCCCTTCAGCTCGTGACCGGTGAGCCATGTGTCGCCCGTGTCGTGCCCGCCCAGCCGACGGCAGCTCGGATGCGACAGCCCGCCTAACACCGTCACATCCTTGCGCAGCGGTTCCAGATTCTTCAACACATTGCGAAAATGAAAGTCCTTCCCCTCGCCTTTCGGGAACCAATTCCACGCAGCGTGCTCGTGGTCGTCCTTGGGCAATGCCACGCCAAACGGGAAATACACAAACGCCATGCGCCGCGGCAGCTCGGTGGCCTTTGCGCCGAAGCTCAGCGATTCCATAAATGGCAGCGCCAGTGCCGCGCCCGTGCCGCGCAGGAATGTGCGCCGGTCCAGTTTGAATGAGTTCGCCATGGTTACTTGTTTAAAAATTCCTCGCTTTGCACAATCTCCGTGATGAGTCCGCGCAAGCGATAATCGCTTTTCACGAAGTGCCGCGTCAAGGCTTCGACGGTTTTCGAATCGGTGAATTCAAGCGAACGACCCAGCGCGTAGGCCAGCAACTTTTCCGTAAGCGCCTTGGCGAAACGGTCCGTTTCGTGCGCCAGCAAATGCTGTTTCAGCCCGGCCATGCCCTTCAGCGCGGTGCCGTCAGCCAACTCCGCCAGCGCGTCCACCGGCTGCGGCTTGGCCCTCGGATTCACCCGCCAAGTCTCGCGCCATGCGCCCACTGCGTCGTATTCCTCAAACGCAATGCCCCACGGGTCGATGTCCCGGTGGCAATTCGCGCACGCGGCCTTCTTGCGATGCACCTCCATCTTTTGGCGGATGGATAGATTGCGCAGCTTGGGAGATTGATCATCCAGCTCCGGCACATCCGGCGGCGGCGGCGCGGGCGGCGTGCCGAGCACGCGGTCCAGCAACCACACCGCGCGGCGAATCGGGTGCGACTGCTCGCCATCGGAGTTCGCCAGTAAAATGGCGCCCTGCGTCAGCAGCCCGCCGCGATGCGGCACGCCCTTGAGTGACACGCGCTCGAACGCCACGCCTTTCGGCCCGTCGATGCCGTAATGCTGCGCAAGCGGCCAGTTGAGCATTGCAAAGTCTGAGTCGATCAACTGCAGAGCGCTTGCATCCGCGCGCAGCACCTCGGCAAAAAAGTGCTGCGTCTCCAACCGCATGTCGTCCTTAAGTCGGTCATCAAACTGCGCATGAAACTGCGGATTCACGGCCACGCGCTTGAGCCCCGAGAGGTTCAGCCATTGGCCAGTGAAGTTCCGCACAAACTGCCAACTGCGCGCATCAGCCAGCATGCGGCTCACCTGCCGCTCAAGCGTCTTCGCATCGTGCAGCTTGCCGGCTTTGGCCAACGCGAAGAGTTCGTCATCCGGCATTGTGCTCCAAAGAAAATATGACAAACGCGACGCTAACTCATAATCGTTCAGCACGCGCCGCTTCGTGTCAGTCGGCTCGACAAGATACAAAAAGTCCGGCGTCACCAGCACCAGTGACAGCACCTCGCGCATCGCGCTCTCGAACGATTCCGCCCTCGGACGCACCTTTTGGTACAAGCCAAACATCCGGCCAACCTCCACTTTCGTAACCGGTCGGCGATACGCGCGCGTCATAAACTGCTCCAGCGCCACCCGCGCGCGCGATTCCTCATTGCCCTCCGAAGGCTTGCCGATGAGCCGCGTGTGGCTCGCGGGCGGCCACGTTTTATAGAGCGGCCCTTCAAACTCCAGCGCCTCCACGTGAATCACCGACTGCGTTTTAACAGCCGGGTCTGGCGGCGCATTCTTCTTCGCCTTGCGCTGCAGGAAGCCCGACCCGTCATCATACTCGTTCAATAGCCGCACCAGCACGCCGGGGAATTTTGGGTTGTGCCCCGGCAGCGGGAAATCCTCCATGCGCCCGCGGAATTCCAGCACCTGTTTGCCCTCCTTCACGTCCGCCACCGCCAGCGTCTTCGCCGCCGCTTGAACATCTGCCCGTACGCCCACTGTCACGCGCAACTTCGGCCAGCCCGCCTCCTCCGGCACCTTCGCCCGCACATGCACGCGCACCAGAAACTCACCCATGCGCGGAAACTCATTCAGCCGCGCCAGGAACTGCCCGCCCGGCAAGAGGTCATTGCTCACCTCTCCCTTCATCCGTCGCACCTTCTCGCTTTTCTCCACACGCGCCTTCACCACCCTCGGCGCGTCGCCTTCCACAATCGCCTTCTCCATCGCCTCGCGCGCGATTTGCAGATAGTACTCCAGTTGCTCCGCCGACATTCCCAGCGACTGCCCGTTGTTTTTAAACCCATCCGCCGACGTCGGCTCCGGTGGCAGGTCGCGCGCGTAATCCAAGTCCAGCCCAAGCAAATCCCGGAGCGTGTTCGCGTACTCATAACGCGTCAGTCGTCGCATCGCTCCCTGCCCGCCCGTGCTGCGCCGCGCCGCGGCCGCCGCCTTGAGTCGGGCCGTGAGCCAGCCTGTCAATGTGCGCCGCTCCACGTCCGTCAACTGCGGCGCATCCTCCGGCGGCATCTCGCCGAGGTTGAGTTGGTTCAACGCATCATGCCAATACTCTGCCGCCTTCCCGCGGTCAAAATTCAGTGACAGCGTATCCAGTCGCAGCTTTCCCTTCTGCTTCTCCGCCCCATGACACTTGAAACAATGCTTCCGAAACACCGGCAACACGTCTTTTTTAAAGACCTCATCCGCCTGCACCCCGAGTGCCAAAAACAAAAAGGTAATGAAACAAGCCGCCCGCATTAGCGGGTGACCCTACCATACCCATCCCGCCAATGCTAATCAGAAAACTTTCCCGCCATTGCCTTATTACGTGTCCGCGCGTACAAAACCCCATGCGCTTTTTTCTTTCACTTTTTGCAATGTGCGCCGTGTTGCGAGCTGCGGAGCAACCGAACATTCTTTGGATTACCGCCGAGGATATGAGCGCGACACTCGGTTGCTACGGCGACAAGTACGCGACCACTCCGAACATCGACAAATTCGCCAAGGAGAGTGTGCGGTACACGAAGGCGTTTGCGAGTGCGCCGGTTTGTTCGCCTTCGCGGTCGTGTTTGATTACAGGGTGTTATCCGACCTCGCTCTCCACGCAGCAGATGCGGTCGGGGTTTGCGATTCCAAAAACGATGCGCGGGTTTCCGGCGTTGCTGCGCGCGCGCGGGTTTTACACGAGCAATAATGTTAAGACGGATTATAATACCGGAAACTACGCGGACATCATCAAACACTCATGGGACGAAAGCAGCGCGACCGCGCATTGGCGCAAACGCGACGACAAAGCGCGGCCGTTCTTCAGTATTTTTAATCTGATGACCTCGCACCAAAGTCGCACGATGGTTTGGCCTTACGAGAAATTCAAAACCGAGGTGCAGAGCAAACTTTCGCCCAGCGAAATTCACGATCCGGCCAAGGCGCTGTTGCCGCCGTATTATCCGGACACACCGCTCATCCGCCGCGAGGTCGCACGCTTTTACGATTGCGTCACCGCGATGGACAAAGAAGTCGGCGCCATCCTGCAACAGCTCGCAGACGATGGCCTCGCCGAAAACACCATCGTGTTTTTCTACAGCGATCACGGCAGCGGCATGCCCCGCCACAAACGCGCGCTGCTCGACAGCGGCATGCACGTGCCACTGATGATTCGTTTCCCAAAAAAATGGCAACACCTCGCCTCCGCCAAACCCGGCACCACCACCGACCGCCTCGTGAGTTTTGTCGACTACGCCCCCACCGTTCTCAGCCTCACCGGCACGCCCATCCCCGAGGCCATGCAGGGCCAGCCATTCCTCGGCGCGAAAAACACGCGGCCGCGCCGGTACGTTTACGGCCATCGCGACCGCGTCGATGAAGTGCGCGACCTCGCCCGCTCCGTGCGCGATGACCGCTATCTTTACATCCGAAATTACATGCCGCACCTCGGCTACAATCAACCGACCGTTTGGCCCGACAACGGCGAAATCCGCCACGAGTTTTATCGGCTCACCGATGCCAAAAAAATGACCGCCGCCCAATGGCATTTCGCCGCCCCCACGCGCGCGGTTGAGGAACTCTACGATTGCCAAGTCGACCCGCAGAATCTGAAAAACCTCGCCGACTCACAGGCGCACCAAAAAATCGTCAAGCGCCTGCGCAATGCGCACCGCAAACACATCGCCAAAACCGTCGACCTCGGCTTCCTCCCCGAAAGCGAAGCGTGGGAATTGTTCAGCAAACAAACCGGCTGGACTCTTGGCCAAACCGGCAAAGTCAACCTGGCCCCCGTGCTACGTGCCGCCGCCCAAGTGGGCACCGCCAACGAAACCACCCTTGCCAAAAATCTATCTTCGCCCAACGCCAGCGTCCGCTACTGGGGCGCCATTGGCCTTGCGCATCGCAAAGCATTGCGAATCGAAACGAAGCAACAACTCCGCAAGGCGCTGGCCGATCCCTCCCCCGCCGTCCGCATCGAAGCCGCCAACACCCTTGCCCGCCACGGTGATCCGAACCCTGCACTCCGCGCATTGATTAAGGATCTCGCCCATGAAAATCTAATCATCGTCACCCACGCCGCCCGCACCATCGAGCTCCTCGGCAAAAATGCCCTCGCCGCCAAAGCCCCCATGGCCGCCGCCCTCATCCGCGCCGAAACCATCCGCCCCCCCGACCTCTCCCCCGTAATCGTCCTCCCCGGAGACAAAGACCTCGCCATGTTCGTCGCCTTCTCCTGCCGCGCGTTTTTGGAACAATTGGAGAAGTAGGTTTTCTGTAACCTTTTTACCTTTGCGGCTGTACTCTCTAAACATAAGGCTATTGCCTGAGGGGGGTGGCTTGAGCTAAGCTATCCCCTCAAAAACTATTATGAAAAATGTAATTCTGATGTTGGCGGCTGCGGCGATAGCCTCGGGTGCGACGTACTGGGTGGTCTCCACCAACAAATCTTCAGCAAAGGAAAAGGCGACGACGGAGTTGGCTCGCGAGCATGAAACGACGCAGGCGGGGATGCGCAACGAATTGAATGCGGCGAGAGCGCAGCGACCAGTGATTATCACAGTGAGCGACAATGAGGGCGAAGAGCCCACGGTGGCGACGGTGGGGGAAATCCTGACGCGCTTGCAGGAATTGAAGTCGGGCGACAAACGCGTGAAACGCCGGGCGGTGTATTTTCTGGAATCGCTGGTGGATCGCGGGGATGCGGCGCTGCCGCCCATCGCGGCGTTTTTGGAGCAGAATGTGGATTTAGAATTACAGTCGTTGGGCGACCCCAAGTCGCAACCGGCCGACGAACAGAAAAATAAAGGAGGCAAGGGCGGAGATAAGAAGGGCGCCAAGGGACTGCTAAAAAGCGACGGCAAGGGGGCGAAGAAACCCGCTGCGGCGGCATGGAATTATTTTCGACCGTTCCCGAAACCGAGCGATTCATTTCCAGCCACGCTGCGGTTGGGGTTGCTGGAGGTGGTGGCGGCCATCGGCTCGACGCAGGCGGAAAAGCTGTTGCTGACGATTTTGGAAAACACCGGGCGCGGCGTGGAGGTGGCGTATCTCGAGATCGCCCTGCAGGACATCGCGTGTGACCTGTATGTGGATGAAATCCTTGAAGCCACCCGCCGCCTGCTCACCGCACTGCCGCCTGTCACAGCCGATTCCATGGCGGTAGATCGCCGCGCCAAAGGTTATCTGTATGCCATCCTCGTGAAATACAAGGACCTCGTGTTTGTGGACACGGCCAAGACACTGCTCATCACCGCCGACGGTCGGCTGGATGGCGATGTGCTTCGTTATTTGCGGCAGGTAT
>CAUZWB010000085.1:0-7528 GCA_963583525.1 Verrucomicrobiia bacterium
AAAGCCAAAGTCGACAAACTGGCCGCCGAAATTGCTGCCGCGCAAAAAGACACGATCACAAAAACTGCTGCCGCCAAGACGGCCGTCGAAAAATTTGTTGCCGCCCAAAAAATCAGTGATGCCTCCCGCGCCAAATGGGCAGTGATCGACAAACAAGTGCAGTTACTCGACCGTGCATGGCAGGCCGCCGCCCGCATTCGCGAACGCGCTAAGTACGTTGAGGCCCGCGCCGTTCGGCGGTTGGAGGACGCGCAAGCCATGGCCGTGTTGGCGCGATCGCAATCCGCTCAAGCCGCTGCAATCGCCAAAGTGAATGATGCCGCGAAAGCATTGGCCGCTGCCAAAACTGCGCAGGAGCCGGCCAGAATCGTTTTAGCCAAACTGCAATTACCCCGCGTTGCTGCGCAAAAGGAGCACGCCGCTTCTGCCCAAGTTTTGGCTGCGTCACAAAAAACACTATCCGAAAAACAAGCCCACGCCAAAAACGCCGCCGCCGCCGTGGTCAATGCCACCGCGAGTGCCAAGCTCGCCGCCGAAGCTGCTGCGTTGGTTACGAAACCATTTCTCGCAACCGTCACCGAATTACAGGCTCCCGTGACAAACGCCGCCGCCCGCTCGCGGGATGCCGTTGCCACGTTGCAGGCGTTACAGAAGGTGATGGATCGGGATGTGGCCAGCGCGCAGCAGAAAGTCAATGCCCGTGTCGCAACCGAAAAATCCGCCAAAGTGAAACTCGATTCGGCCACCCGCGCCGTGGCAGCCGGTGAAGCGAAGTTGGCAATGGCACAAAAGCGCGCGCGGGAATTAGCCGTGGGATTGGCCGAGGCACAAACGATCGCCAACGAAGCCGGTGCGGCGGTGGCTGCGGCAACGGAGAAATTGGGGCAACGTTGGACGAAGAATTTTGGGGTGGGCGGGTTTGCGCACCTTTCGCCCGAACAACTTTGCTGGAGCATGCTTCAGGCCAGTGGTCAGCTGGACGCACAACGCGCACCGGCGGCGGCAGATTTCAACAAAAAGAATCCGCTCAAGAAGGGAGCGAAGGAAGACCCCGCGCGCGGGGCGGCACGGGCGGCGCATACGGAACAATTTATTTATAACAAACTGAAAGGAACCACGGGCATTTTCATTAAACTGTTCGGAGGTGCAGCGGGCGAAGTACAGACGGATTTTTACGCCACCGCAGATCAAGCCCTCTATTTTGCAAACGGGAGTACTGTGCGGGGTTGGACGGGTACGCTGGCCTCGCGGCTTAATCAATTGACCCAACCCGAAGCGTTGGCAGAGGAACTGTATCTTTCAATTCTTACCCGTCGGCCCTTGGCCACCGAGACTGCCGCGGTGGCGCAGCACCTTGATTCGCAAAAAGAAAACCGCATCAACGTAATTCGCGAAATGGCCTGGGGTTTGATGACTTCAACGGAGTTTCGGTTTAAACATTAGAATTGGAAACGCATGCCCACACATGTTTGCAATCAATCGGATTTATTTCTCTGAATTGCAACGGCGTGTAGAGGCGTCCAAAGGACAGTAGTTTGTCATAAAACGTGTGGGCAATTTTGTGAAAGGAAAACAGCGATGAAATGTGATTATGCGTGTGGTTCGGAGGAGCACTTGATTGCCCGGCGACAATTTATCGGCGGGGTGGCAACCGGGGCCGGTGCGGTGCTGGGCGGGCTCGGCGCGTTTGCCACGCCCGAGGCGGTGGCCAAGATGACGAAGGACCAAAAGCGCGTCATCGTCGTGCGCATGGCCGGCGGCTTGAGCCAGTTGGAAAGCTGGGATCCCAAACCGGGCACCGACACCGGCGGGCCGTTCCGATCTATCCCCACCAGTGTGCCGGGCATTCGCATCAGCGAGCTGCTGCCGCACACGGCAAAGGTGATGCATCATCTCGCGCTGGCGCGCGGCATCAACACCCGCAATGGCGATCACGGCAAGGGCACTTATATGATGCTCACCGGCCGGCATCGGGCCCCCGGCCAAACGCATCCCGAGCTGGGCGCGGTGGTGGCGCGCGGGTTGGATAATGAATCGCTCACCTTGCCCGGCCACATTAAAGTGACCAGCGGCGGCAGTGGCGGCCGCAACAACGACGCGGCTTATCTTGGCCCCAAGTATGCGAGCATTTCGCTGAGTGGCGGCAAACCCCCGGCCTACACCGAGCGCCCGAAGGACGTAACTGAGGCGGCGGCAAAAAATCAAAATCAATTTCGCAAGCAAGCCAACGATCGTTTTTCCCAACGCCGGCGCACCGCTGAGACGGATGCTTATGTGCAGAGCTTCGAGCAGGCGCAGGAGTTGATGCGCCAGCGCGATGTGTTTGATCTGAGCAAAGAATCGGACAAGGACCGCGAGCGTTATGGAAAAACGCAATTCGGCGAGCACTGCCTGTTGGCGCGGCGGTTGGTGGAAAAAGGCATCACCTACGTGCAGGTGACGCACAGCAATTACGACACGCACAACGAGAATTTCAGTTTTCATTTTGAACAGCTCGGCGAATTCGATGCGCCCTTCGCCACGCTCGTGGCCGACCTCGCCGCACGCGGGTTGCTGGAGCACACACTCATCGTGGTGCTCAGCGAATTTGGCCGCACGCCGCGCATCAACAAATACTACGGGCGCGATCATTGGGGCAACGCGTGGAGTGTGTGCATGGGCGGCGCAGGTGTTGCGCGCGGCGCGGTGCACGGCGCTACCAACAAAAACGGCACGGCGGTGAGCGACGGCCAAGTGGACGCGGGGCATTTATTCCACACGTACCTGCGTGCGCTGGGCCTCAATCCACGCCGGAACTTCAAAATCGGCGGCCAGAAAATCCCGCTGGCGGATCCCGCTTTCGAGCCGATCAAGGAATTGCTGGCTTAACGCAATGGCTGCGGATGCGAAACAGGTTCACCTTGCCAAATCTTTGGCGCACACAGCTCCGTTGATCAATTGCCGGTTCGATCCCTCCGGCCAATATCTCTTTGCCACCGCCGAGGATCGCGCCATCATTCGCTGGAACCTTGCCGACGGCAGCAAAGTTATTTTCAAAGGACACGATTCGTGGGTGCGCGGGTTGGCATTTTCCAAGGACGGCAAAACGCTGGTGACCAGTGGCTTTGACGACACGCTCATTTGGTGGCCGATGGCGGCGGACAAGCCCGAACCCATCCGCAAAGTCACCGCTCACAAAGGTTGGATTCGAACGATCGCCGTGAGCCCGGACGGCGCATTGCTCGCCAGCGGCGGCAATGATCGCGTGGTGAAAATTTGGAACACAGCCGACGGCAAATCCGTGGCCGAATTGACCGGTCATGAGCTGGATGTGTACTCGCTAATGTTTCATCCCGACGGCAAGCACTTGCTCAGCGGCGACTTGATGGGCCACATTCGCCAGTGGGATGTGGCCGGCGCGAAGGAAGTGCGCAAGTTCGACGCCAAAGATTTACACACCTACAACAGCGGCCAGCGCGTGCACTTTGGCGGCGTGCGCAGCCTCGCGCTCACGGCGGACCGAAAGCAGTTGCTCGCCGGTGGGCTGTAC
Organism: Verrucomicrobiia bacterium; assembly: GCA_963583525.1. Classification (GTDB taxonomy): domain Bacteria; phylum Verrucomicrobiota; class Verrucomicrobiia; order Limisphaerales; family UBA1100; genus JACNJL01. The sequence goes on from CAUZWB010000085.1 coordinate 3,530, forward strand.
AAGGGCACCAATCCGCTGGGCGCGGTACACGAGCCGATTATTTTGCGCTTCGAATGGGACAGCCAAAAGGTGCTGAAGAAGCACATCACCACCGGCGTGAAAGGCGTCATTTGGCGCAACATAATTCATCCGGACGGATTTGTGATGGGCTGTTCCGGTGGCAGTAGCGGCGGGTATTTGATTTTTTGGAAAGCGGGTGAGGACAAAGCCTTTCACAAATTCAAAATGCAGGACACCGCCCGCGGGATGGATCTGCATCCCGACGGCATCCAAGTCGCAGCGGTGCACTGGAACAAGAAAGTGTCCCTTTGCAGACTTGAAAAAAAGGCTGATCCGAAGAAAAAATAAAAAGGCCGCACTGGGCAGCCTTTTTTATTTTTTGGATTCGACTATTTCTTCTTTTGCCCGGCAGGAAGAACTTTCCCAAGCGCGTGATCGGCGGGCTTAATGCCGCGGCGAAAACTGTTGAACCCATAGAAGAGTGGCTTGTAGGGATCTACGTAATCCACATTTGCTTTTTTCAGCACCTCTATTTCAAGGCCGGCGTAGACGGCATTGACGATTAATCGGCGCAGCCCTTCGCTTTGCAGATCCGTGGCCGCACCCATGGTGGAGCAGAAAATTTTACTGGTTTTACCGGAGGGCCACTTATAGTTGCGTGTCCAAGCCACGGGCATGGCAGGATCATTGATGCCGGATACTTTATTGAGCTTACGGTTTTTCTTCGTGCGGGTGGACGGCTTTGAGTCAGGTTTCATATTTTCCAGAACCAAGCCTCGCATGAGGATTTTTGCGTCCTGAGCCGGGTAGGCTTCGTATACATCGGAGTCAGCAAATACATCGACGACGCCATTGAAAATGGGGTTATTCTTCTCGGAGGGTTCAACCACACCGCGGCAGGCCTCGCGTTTGTGACCGCCCCAGTGACTCACCCAGCCTTCGCCAAGGACACGTTTGCCGAAGCCGCCGCGTTTGCCTCGGAATGCATGGGTGCTGGTGCGTAGGCCGATGATCGGCACGCCCCGATTGCAGGCATTGTCAAAACGTTTGTAGGTTGCATCATCCCAAGTGCGGAAACGCAACAGCATGATGATGGCATCAGCTGTATCCAACGCTTCCGGATGAGTAAGGCTTTTCTGGTTATTGGGATCAATTTCGCCCTTGTCATTCAATGAAAAGAGCACGGTACACTTGAAGCCGTGACGCTGGCTGAGAATCTTAGCCATCATCGGCAGGCCTTCCTCGCCACGGTATTCCTCATCGCCGGTCAGGAAAACCAAGTGTTTCCCGTTGCCGGGGCCGGATTTGCCTTCGTATACGATGTGATCCTGCTGGGCTTGGAGTTGGGGGACGATCAGTGTGGAGGCGAAAAGAAGTGCAAATAGATTTTTCATTGGATGAGGTTTGTTGTGAACGGCGTTATTTTAGCCGTTCCGGGGCCGACTGCAAATCACAAAACAAGAAGTTGGTGCAGATTTTGAATCTGCGTTCCTGGTTGGGTTATTTGTTGCCGGGATTGAAGAGTTCGAGCAATCCGGCGGGGCCGCCGCCGGTGTTTAGGGTGCCGGCTTTGGTGGGGTCGAGCATGATTTCGATGCGGTTGTTGGTGCCTTCGAGCATGCGGTTTAGGCCTTCGTCTTCGGAATCTGCTTTGATGGATTGGATGAGCTTTTGGCGGTTGCGGAGGGTTTGCTCGGAGTTGTCGCCCCCGATGAGGTGGCCCATTGCCATAAAGCGGATGGGGCCGAGTTCTTTGTTGGTGATGACTTCGGCAAAAAATTTGTCGCTGTCGGCGTTGGTGCCGACGTGTTTGAGGATGGCATCGCCGAGGGCCATTTTGTCGCCGTTATCGGTGAGGCTTTCGTCGTTTATTTTTGCGTACAACAGCGGCACAGCTTTTTCGCCGAGGACGGAGGTGAGGTAGTGGACGACGGCACCATCGACGCGGCCATCGGCGGTGATGATTTGGGTTTTGGCGATGTCGACGAAGGTGGCGTCGCGGTATTTCACCAACAGGGCAAAGAGATAAGCGCGGGAGGTTTCGTCGAAGAGACTTTGAACATCGCCGCCGGTTGAGTGTTTGAGGAGCAGATGGGCGGTCTCGAGCACTTGATCGCGATAGGTATCACCGGCGATTTTTTCGAGTAAGCCGTCGAGGTAAGCGACCTCAAGGCCGCGGCCGGTTTTGGCGAGCACGTTGGCGAGGATGGTTTCGGCTGGGTCGCCGCCGATGTCGGCCACGACGTCCAGCAGGCCGAGCCGCAAGGAGCGCGGGGCGAGTTGGCGGGTTTGCTTGAGGAGTTCGCGGGACATGAAATAGCTACCAAAGCCCGAGCGTACAAAGCCGCTGATGCGGCCTTGCGTGCCGTCTTCGCCTTTGGCCTTGGCAGCGGCGGCGGCGGCTTGTTCGCGGTCGAAGGCGATGGCGTTGGATTCGTATTCGATGTCCACGGGATTTTCCTGCAACAAAAATTCTTTGATGGGCGGGAAGGCGGCTTCGCCGGCGTCGGTGAGGCCTACCATGTAATGGATGACGCGCCGCATCGTTTGTTGGCGGTTCTCATCGCCGGGGCGCATGGTCTTGAGTTCCTCGAGAATTTCCTCGGGCTTGATGCTGGCGGTGACGGTGATGATTTTTTCTGTTTCAACCGTGGTGATGCGGTTGCCTTGGGCGTCGGTGCTTTTGAGTTCACCGCGCAGTTGCGCGATTTGTTCCTTTAGTTTTTCATTTTCCGAATCATGACTCGCTGCGGTGGGTGCAGCGGATTTAAGGATGAATGTGGCGGCGGCACCCACGAGGGCGGCGACGAGGATTGCGATGATTTGTTTCATTATTTGGGGTCTCCGGATTGGCGGCGTTTTTGCTCTTCGCCCAGTCGTTTATCCATGGCGGTGAAGCCGAATTGCAATAGGATGTCACTGGATTGTTTGCGCACATCGCCGAGCAGTTTGCGGCGGGCGGCGATGACGTGCACGGGTTGCTCGTGCACATCGCGCATCAACGCGCCGAGCGGTTGGGCGATGTGCTCGTAGCGTTTGAAGTCGAACATGTCGCCCTTCTTCATTTTGGCGAGGCCTTCTTTTACGCTCTCGTGGAAAATGGCGTCGGCCTCGGGGCTGGTGCCGATGAAGCGTAGGGCGGCATCGCGCAGGGCGGCTTTGTGAAATTCATTGGTGATGCGCGGATCTTTGTAGGCGGCGAGCAAAATGGGCATCGCCTCCGCGCCGAGCACTTGGCGCAGGTACGAGAGCGCGTAGCCATCGAGCGAGCCATCCTCGGTGATGAGCAGCCCTTTGGCGGTGTCCACAAAAATGCGGTCGTTGTGCTTCACGAGAATGGAATAAAGATACCCTTTGGTGCGGCGGTCCAACTCGCTGGCGTCTTCGGTCACGGTGGGTGGGTTGGCGAGGATGCTGCGGGTGACGGCGAGGATGCGGTCGAGGTATTGGTCCGGCGCAATTTCCTGCAGGGCAATTTCGAGGTAAGCGACCTCCACGCCGCGCAGTGTTTTTTCCAGCACCTTCAGCAGCAACTGCTCGGCGGAATCGCCGCCGATGTGGGCGATGGTTTCCAGTAATCCTAAACGCAGCGTGGGCGGGAATGAATTGTCCGGTTTCGGAAAAGGACGGAAGTAACGGCCGGCCTCGCCTTCGCGGTATTTGCGGCGGCGGGCTTCGTCTTCGTTGCGCGGCTCGGGGCGTGGCTCGGGAGGAAGGTTAAATTCCAAATCCTGACTGGCTGCCAAAAATTGATCGATGGGCGGCAGCGCGTCTTCGCCGAGATCCACCAACGATTCAAAGTAATGCACCGCGCGTCGTTTAGTGCGGCCATCGGTGGCTTCGAGGGTTTGGAGTTTGGCAAGATAAAAAGCGGCGTTCGGGCGTGGGTCGGCTATTTCCTCAGCGGGCACTACCACCGTGACGATTTTGCGTTGATTGTGCTGCGCCTTGAGCACTTGATTTTCGCGGCGCAGTTCGGCGAGCGATGCGAGGTTGGAA
>CAUZWB010000086.1:0-7518 GCA_963583525.1 Verrucomicrobiia bacterium
CCGACGCGTTGAGTTTAATGAGACTGACGCTGCCGGCATTGTTCATTTCTCGAATTATTTTCGCTATATGGAATACGCCGAGCACGCGTTCTTTCGTTCCCTCGGTCGCTCCATTGTCGACCACGATCTGGACGTCGGCTGGCCGCGTGTGCATTGCAATTGCGATTATAAAAAGCCTTTGAAGTTTGAGGATGAAGTGGAACTTCAACTGCTCGTCAGCGCGAAAACCAGCAAATCACTCAGCTACCAATTTCGTTTTCACATCGATGGAACGGAAGTCGCCCGCGGCGGTTTCACCATCGTCTGCGTGCGCCGCACCGAAGCTGGTGACATGAAAGCCGCCACCATCCCGCCAGAAATCACCGACCTCATCGAAGTCGCGCCAGCGGATAAGTTGGCCAATTAATGTTTTAAACAAAACAACCTGAAACCGATAGTCACACAAACTAAAGTCACAAAATTATGGCAGCAACCACTACCGCATCCGGATTCCCATGGTACGCCTGGGCCCTTCTCACCGTCGCCTGCTGGGGTGTCTATGGCGTGTGCATGCACACCGGCTCGACCAATATGGAAAACAAAGAGCACGGCCGTATCATGGCATTCCTATGGGTGGGGCTCGCGTATTTTCTCACGGCGGTGATCGCGCCGCTGATTCTTTTGAAACTCAAAGGAGGCCCGATTGAGTTTTGGGCGTACCCGGCCCAAGGCCTAAAATGGTCGCTCATCGCCGGCATCCTCGGCGCGATTGGCGCGCTCGGCGTGCTGCTTGCATTTGGCGCGTCGCCGAAGCCGCCGATTTATGTACCCATCGTGATGTCCATCATCTTTGCTGGCGCGCCCATCGTAAATGCCATCGTCAACACCACCAAGGAGGGCAACTGGGCTTTTGTGAAGCCGCCATTCATTCTCGGCATTTGCCTCGCCGCGCTGGGCGGTTATCTCGTCACCCAAAACCCGCCCAAACCGCCGCCCGCAGAAAAGTCTGCCGACAACGAGGAAGTCAAATAACCGAATGGCCGACGCGCCATCAACCGGTCGGGAATCCATCCGCGCCCAACAGCTTGAGCAACTCCGCTCCCTCATTCGTGCGGTACGCCCCGCCAATGCGTTTTACGAAAACAAACTGAACGCGGCGGGCATCGATGACTCCATTGCCAGCCTCGGTGACTTCGCCGAGTGCTGCCCCTTCACCACCAAAGACGAACTTGTCGCCGATCAAACCGCCCATACTCCCTACGGTACGAATCTCTCTTTTCCGATCGATCAATACAATCGTATCCACCAAACCAGCGGCACCACCGGCCAACCCCTCCGCTGGCTCGACACGCCCGAGAGCTGGCAAAGTATGCTCGAAAGTTGGCAAATGGTTTACCGTGCGGCCGGCGTCTCGCCGACCGATCGCGCGCTGTTCGCATTTTCTTTCGGCCCCTTCATTGGCTTTTGGATGGCCTACGAAGCCGCCACGCAAATGGGTTGCCTTTGCTTTCCCGGCGGCGGCCTCACCAGCGCCACGCGCCTGCGCATCCTGTTAGAAAACGAAGTCACCCTCCTTTGCTGCACGCCCACTTACGCGCTGCGTTTGGCGGAAGTTGCAAAACTTGAAGGCATCGACCTTTCGCGCGCCAAACTCAAAACCATCATCGTCGCCGGCGAGCCGGGCGGCAGCATCCCCGCCACGCGCGAACGCATCGAGAGCGCTTGGCCCAACGCAAAAGTTTTCGATCATCACGGAATGACCGAAGTTGGCCCCGTCACCCACGAGTGGCCGCACGAAAAAAATAATCTGCAAATTATCGACGCCGCCTACTTCGCCGAAATTGTTCACCCCGAAACCAACCAACCCGTCGCCGACGGCGAGGAAGGCGAACTCATCCTCACCACCCTCACCCGCACCGCGATGCCCTTGCTCCGCTACCGAACCAGCGACCTTGTGCGCCCCGAGACCCACGGCGAAGCCCTCATCCTGCGCGGCGGAATCCTTGGCCGCGCGGACGACATGCTCATCATTCGCGGCGTCAACATTTACCCCTCCGCCTTCGAGCACATCCTCCGCCCCTTCGAAACCATCGCCGAATACCAAGTCATCATTTCCCAGAAAACCGAAATGGCAGAACTCCGCCTCCGCATCGAACCCAAACCCGAGGCCAACGCCACCACCCTCGCCGAACAAATCACCGACACCCTCCGCACCCAACTCAACCTCCGCATCCCCGTGGAAACCGCCGCACCCAATTCCCTCCCCCGCTTCGAACTCAAAGCCAAACGCTGGATTAAAGAATAACCCATGCCCAACGATACTCCTCTGCTACAGCTAAAAAATATTTCCCGCGAATTTCCCTCTGCCGAGGCCGGTGAGCCGCTCCAAGTATTGCGAAACTTGTCGATGGAAGTAGCACGCGGCGAATCCATCGCCATCGTCGGCCCTTCCGGTTGCGGCAAAAGCACGCTGCTTAACCTCATCGGCACGCTCGACCAACCCACCAATGGCACCATCGCATTCGATGTCCGCAACCTCGGAGAACTGGACGCCGACGAATTAGCTATTCTGCGCAATCGCGAGATGGGATTCATTTTCCAAAGCCATCATCTACTGCCGCAATGCACGGTGATGGAAAACGTGCTCGTCCCCACACTCGCCCACGGACGCACCACCGAAGACGATGAAGAACGCGCCCATCGCCTGCTTGACCGCGTGGGCCTCGCCGCACGGTTGGCCCATCGCCCCGGCCAACTTTCTGGCGGCGAACGCCAGCGCGTGGCCGTCGTGCGCGCGCTCATCAATCAGCCGCAACTGCTGCTCGCCGACGAACCCACCGGCGCGCTCGACCAAGCCACCGCCGATCACCTCGGCCAGTTGCTCGTGGAATTGAACGCCGAGGAAAACGTCACCCTCATCACCGTCACCCACTCCGAAAAACTCGCCGCCCAAATGGCCCGCACCGTGGAACTCAACGATGGCCAAATAAAATAATGACCCGCACCCGGCTTATTTTTAACAGCTTCGCGCACCACGCACGCTCGCACCTTGGCACGCTGCTCGGTGCCATCGTAGCCGGGGCCGTGCTCACCGGCTCGCTGGTGGTGGGGGATTCGGTGAAACGAACGCTTCAAATTCAGGCCCAGCAACGCCTCGGCTATATTCAGGCGGCGACGGTCCAGCACGACCGATTTTTCCGCGGGGAACTCGCGAAAGCAATCGAGCTGAATAACCGAACTCATTTCGCGCCCGTCCTAATGCTCGGTGCCGCAGGATTTGCCGAGGATGAATCGGGCGCGATAAAAACGCGTGCCAATCAAATCCAACTCATCGGCATCGACAAATCGTTTTGGAATCACGCCATGCTCAAGGCGAATCTTCCGCCGACGATGAAAGATGGCGAAGCGCTCATCAATCCACGCCTCGCCGCGCAGCTCGGCCTCAAGGCGGGCGACGAATTCCGGCTGCGCATTGCCAAGCCGAGCGTACTCCCGCGCGACGCCCCGCTTTCGGTGGCCGAAGATCTCACCGCGCGTTTGACGCTCACGGTCACCCAAGTGACCGATGCGGATTCCGAGTTGGCCAACTTCAGCCTGCGCCCCGGCGCCGTGCCGCCTTTCAATGTTTTCGTGCCGCTGGCGTGGTTGCAAAAAAAATCCGAATTGGACGGACGCGCCAACGCGATGCTCGCGAGCGGCCCATCGCCGACAGCCGAACTCGTTCAATCGGCAAATGCCGCGCTGAGAAACAATTGGCGCTTGGCGGATGCGGAATTGGAACTGATTGAAAACGAAAAAGACGGCGTCATCGACTTGCGCACCGACCGCATTTTTCTCGATGCCAACACGCTGAAGGCCACCGCCGATTCCCAAACCGCGCTCACATACATCGCCAACGAATTGCGCATCGGCACCAACGCCGTACCGTACTCGATGATTTCCGGCGTAAGCGACGGCTTTTTTGAAAACACGCCCACCGGCGATGAAACACTCATCACCCAATGGCTCGCCGATGACCTCGGCGCAATGGTCGGCAACAAAATTGAAGTGGATTATTATGTGCTCGGCCTCAACCGACAGCTTGAAGAACGCTCGCACACCTTCACCATCACGGGCGTTGTGCCCACGGAAAAACCGGGTTGGCGCGAGCTGATGCCCAACTTTCCAGGCATTGTTGACAAAGATAATCTGCGCGACTGGAATCCCGGCATCGATTTTGAATCCAGCCGCATCCGCGACCAAGACGAGGATTACTGGAAACAACATCGCGGTACGCCCAAAGCCTTCATCGCATTGGCCACCGCGCAAAAACTTTGGGCCAATCGCTACGGCGAAGCCACCACCGTGCGTTACACTTTCGCCAATGAAAAACGCGCCCAAATTGAATCCGCTCTTCAGGAAAAACTCAATCCCGCCGACATCGGCCTCGTGTTCCGCGATGTGCGCACCGAGGCGATCACCGGCCAATCCGCCAGCGACTTCGGCGGCCTGTTCATTGGCCTCAGTTTTTTCCTCGTCATCGCCGCGCTCATTTTGATGGGCCTCCTGTTCGTCTTCGGCGTGGAACAACGTGCTCCGCAAATCGGCACCCTCCTCGCCATCGGCTTCACCGGCAAAACCGTCCGCAACCTCCTCCTCGCCGAAGGCTTCGTACTTGCGCTCATCGGCGCGGCGCTCGGTGCTTGGGCGGGGTTAGCGTACACTCAGGCCATCGTCAATCTGCTCAACTCCGAATGGGGCGGCGCCATCGGCAACGGCAGTTTGGTTTACCACGCCGAACCACTCACGGTGTTGTACGGCGTCCTCGGCGGGTTGTTCGTTGCGCTGTTCACCATTTGGCTGACCGTCCGCAAACTCAGCCGCGCCACCGCCATTACCCTGCTACTGGGCGAGCCCGCCCAACCCGCCGAAACCAAGGCGGGACGCAAAGCGCTCGTCACCGCACTCCTTTGTGCGGTCGGCGCGATTGCGCTTGGGTTTGCGATGAAGGATGCGCAGGGGCAAATGAAGGCGGGCGGATTTTTTGGCGCGGGGATGCTGTTGCTCATCAGTTGCCTGTGCGTGTGCCACGCGTGGCTGGGTAAATTGGCGACGGGCGGCGGCGCTGCGTTTGCCTCGCTGGGAGCGATGGGTTGGCGCGGCAGCGCGCGTCGGCGCGGACGCAGCCTCGCGTGCATCGGCCTGCTGGCGTGCGGCGTGTTTTTGCTGATCGCGGTGGGCGCGTTTCGGCTCGATCCGAACGAAGGCGCGAACGAACGCTGGGGCGGCACAGGCGGTTTCGCGTTGTTCGGCCAGAGTGATGTGCCGGTGTTATACGATCTCAACACACAAACAGGCCGCGGGGAAATGGCGATTGATGGTGAGGTCGATCTTGTGCAGTTCCGCGTCCGGGCGGGTGATGATGCGAGCTGCCTCAACCTCAATCAAACCCGCGAGCCGCGCCTGCTCGGTGTGAACCCAAAAGCGTTGGCGGACAAAGAGGCTTTCACCTTCGCCCAAGGCACCGGCTGGGAAGTGCTTGATGAAACCGAAGGTGACGCCGTGCCCGCAATCGTGGACATGAACACCGGCATGTGGATGATGCACGTGAAAGTGGGCGACGTGATCGATTACCCCGATGAATCCGGAGGCACATTTAAAATCCGCATCGCCGGTTTTCTCGCCAACTCCGTGCTGCAGGGCGACCTCATTATTTCTGAAAAACAATTCGTGAAACATTTCCCATCCGCCAGCGGGTATCGCGTGTTCCTGATTGATTCCGTCGACCCCAAAGCCACCGCCGCCATTGCCAACGCGTTGAGTTTTGCGCTGGAAGATTACGGCCTTGAACTGACGCCCGCCACGCGGCGTCTGGCGGAATTCAGCAAAGTGCAAAACACGTACCTCGATATCTTTCAGGCCCTCGGCGGCTTGGCGCTGCTGCTCGGCAGCGTGGGCCTCGGCGTGGTGGTGCTGCGCAACGTACTCGAACGACGCGGCGAATTGGCGCTGTTACAAGCGATTGGTTTCCGCAAATCCGCGCTGCACTGGCTGGTGCTGGCCGAGCACGGCGGGTTGCTAATTTTGGGTTTGGCCGCCGGCATCATCAGTGCGGCCGTCGCCGTTTGGCCGGCACTCAGCAACCCCGGCCAAGGGATGCCACTGAATTTGCTGGCGTGGACGGTGGGCGGCATTTTGCTGAGTGGACTGCTCTGGACATGGCTCGCCGCCGCCGCCGCGCTGCGCGGAAAATTATTGCCGGCATTGCGCCACGAGTGATGGGCGTTTACACTCGGGCCATGACGCGTTGGATTTTTTTACCGGTGTTTGCCCTGCTCCTCTCTGCGTGTGTGATGCCGCCGCGTGTGGACACGAATTTGACGCCGCTTGTGCACGCGAATTTTCAATCCACCGCACTGCCGGAAAACTGGATTGAACTCAACGGCGAAGTCACCGTTGCTGGCGGCGTGCTGCAGCTGCCGGCCAAGCCACTGGAATTGCACGGGGTGATGTTTGGCCCGGCCTTGCTTGACAACTTACGCGTGACCGCGCGGTTTCAAGCCGGAGCGGAGGGACGACAGTTTCCGGAATTTGGTTTGGGGCTCAACGGCATTGGCGGGTATCGTGTGATGGTCAGCCCCGGACAAAAGAAGCTAAAACTTTTCCGCAATGACGTGCTCGTACATGAGCTGGCTCACACGTGGGTGCCCGGCGATTGGACGCACATGGCTTTGCAACTCCAGCCGCTGCCCGGGCTGAAATGGAAGGTCACCGCCAAAGTATGGCACAGCAGTGAGCTGGAACCCAAAGAATGGCAGCTCACGTGGACTGAAAACGTGAAACCCCTCCCCGGCCGCGCGACTGTTTGGGATCAGCCATTTTCCGGCACACCCATTGCGGTGGATGACTTGCGGGTTTGGCGGATTGATTGACTGTAGCCCGGACCGGTGGTCCGGGGCCCGGGCCACCGGCCCGGGCTACATTAGCGGTCACGCATTTTTCAAATCTACAAATCAATTGGGCCGCCGAGGCGGTCGCCGTCCAATTCGTAGATGCCGACGAGGTAGCCGTTCTCGAGCACTTCACCGACTTTGAGCGTTCCGAAGATGGTGATGGGCACATCCATAATCGGCTTCACGCCTTTGCCCTTGGGCATGCGCACGCTCACCCATTCGTTGATCTTGGGCACCGTGCCGTAGCAGCACATCGATTGATCGCGCATGATGAGCATCTCGGTGATCTTGCCGCCTTCCACTTTCAGCGGAAGCATAAAGCCCTTGAGCGCGATTTTCTTTTTGTGAAAATCGGTGACGGCTTTAGGGATGATATTTTTCTCAATGATCGCTTTGGCCTTGGGATCGGTGATCGGATCATCGGGCACTTCGTAAGCAAACGAGGCGAGCTTATCGAAACTGATTAGGGAATAATCGCCGATCATTGCGATTTTGGGCTGCACCAATTCCGCCGGCGTCGGCGCGGGCTTGCCGACCTCGGGTTTTTGCGCGGGTTCGTTGGACCCCGGAAGGGCAGTCTCTTGCGGCTCCACCTTGGCGATGAGCG
>CAUZWB010000087.1:0-7481 GCA_963583525.1 Verrucomicrobiia bacterium
TGCCGCTGGTAAACCCGCTGCCCAAGTCAAAGCCACCGCCGCCGCCAAGGCACTCGCTGCCGCCACCGCCGCCAAGGCGATCGCGGATAAAGCGCTCACGGTCATTAACGCGCAAGTGACTCAAGCCACCACCGTTAGTGCCGCTGCCGCCAAATCGCTCGCCGAATCACAGAACGCTGCCAAGACCGGCAAGATTGCGCTCACCAAATTATTGGCCGTTCTCGCCAAGTCCGCTGCCACCGAACAGGCTAAAGTCATCGCCGCCGGTGTCGCGCTCACCGCAGCTCAAAAGGATGCCGACCTGTTGCGCCTCAATAAAACGTACAGCGATTATTATCGCTCCCGCAATCAACTCGTCGCACAGGAAGCCAAGCTTGCCGAATTGCAGGCTACCGCTAAGGCCGCCCAAGCCGCGCTCAACGGCACCCAAACCGCGCTGGACGCCGTCCGCAAAACCGATCTCGCAAAGCTGAAAGCCAACAAGCTCGTTGCCTTCATCCAAGCCAAAGCCGCTAAAGCCAAGGCCGATCAAGCCCTCACCGCCGCCCAAGCCGAGGTTGCCAAGGCAGGCGAAACAATCACTATCGCCACCAAGGCCATCGCCACCGCCGAAGCCGGAATGCAAACGGCTGGAACAAATCTGACTAACGCCAAAACTGCCCAGATAAAAGCGACCACCACGGCCCAAGCCGCCCGAGCGAAAGCCACCGCGGCCCAAAAAACTTACGACCAACTTGCTGCAGCCAAGCAGGCCCCCGCGCAGCTCATCAACGTCACCCTCGACAAAGCCATTGCTCAAGCCAACGCCGCTAAAGCAAATTCCGCTAAAGTACTGGCGGTCATCAACACCGAGGTCAACACGGCTACCGGCGCGTTCACCGGTGCCGACACCATCGCCAAGACCGCCGAGAAAATCGCCGCCGCTGCCAAAGCGTTGATGGACAAGCTCGCTGCCGATTTGGCGAAACAAAAAACCGACCTCGTCGCCAAACAAAAAACACAAACCACCACCCAAGCCACGCTTGCTCAATTAATCGCGCAAAAACAAAAACCCGCCGAAGCAAAAGTAGCCACCGCCACCGCCTTGCTCAAGCAGGTGCCGCTCACCAAAGCTGCAGCCGACAAAGCGCAGGTTGCCGCCAACGCTGTCGTAAAAACCGCGCTCAATAAATACCTCGCCGTCGAGATGGCTGCGCAAGCCGCCGAGGCCGTTGCGGGCAATGACGCGGCTAAGCAAGCTGATGCCGCTGCTAAGCGTAACGCCGCCACCATCGCCAAGGCCGCGCTCGATCAACTCATCGCCGGTCAGCAAAAAGCTGTGCTCGTGCAGGTGACCAAGGCTAACGCCGCGATGAAAGCCGCGCCGATTGTCAAAGCCGCCGCTGACAAAGAGCTTGCTGCCGCCAAAGCAGAGGTAGCCAAGGCCACCACCGCGCACAATGCCACCACTCAAGCCGCCGCCACCGCGCAGAAAACGGTCACCGCCACCACAGCCACTCACGCGAAGGCAAAAACCAATTACGCGGCGAAACAAACTGATGCCACCGCCAAACGCAAAGTGGCCAACACCGCCAAGTTGAAACGCGATGGCCTTGTGGCGGCCAAGCAGAAACCCGCACAAGACGCATTGGCTGCCGTGGGCGCAACCGTCACTGAGTTAGCGACCGCCAAAATTGCCGCCGGCAAAATCCTCACTCGCGTAAATGCCGAAATGATCGTGGCCGCCAAGCGATCTCAAGCCTTGGATGCCGCAGCGAAAACAGTTGGGGCTGCCGTGAAACCCACTGAGGCAATTGTGGTTAAGATGACCACCGCGATGGACATCGCCGCCAAGCTGGTGATCCAACGTAAAGCCGAGGAGGTTGCCACCAAAACTGCCATGGTGAAAATGGTTGCTGAAAAAACCAAGCCAATGGAAGCCCGCGTGGCTGCCGCTATCGCCGCGATGACCAGTGCCCAGGCCGCCCACACCAACGCCGTGCAGATTCATCAAGCCCACGTGGCTGCGCTGGCGAAGACGGTTGTCGCTCAATCTACTACGTCCAAGGCGAAAACGGAAGAAGCCGGCAAGCTGGCGATCACGGTGGCCGCCGCTCAGAAACAAGTGGAAGCGCTCAAGGCCGAGTACGAAAAACTCAAAGGGCCGCCCAAGACGGCGGCGAAATAACTTATGTCTGCCACGGGGCGGTGGTTTCGCCCTCCCATATTTCTTTAATCTTTTGCCGCCTTCGGACGAGGGCGGCTTTTTTACCTTTCACCAAAACTTCCGCGGGCAAGGGGCGGGTGTTGTAGGTGCCGGCCATCACAAATCCGTACGCGCCGGCGCTGAGGATGGCTACGAGATCGCCTTCGGCCACGCGCGGGATGGGGCGGTCTTTGCAAAAGGTGTCGCCGGTTTCGCAGATGCCGCCGACCACATCGGTGTTCACGGGGCGCGCCTTGGATTGGTTCACGGGGATGATCTCGTGGTAGCTTTCATAGAAGGCGGGCCGCAGTAAATCGTTCATCGCGGCATCGACAATGGCGAAGTATTTTTTGCCCGTGCGTTTCACGTATTCCACGCGCGTGACGAGGATGCCGGCGTTGCCGGAAATGAACCGGCCCGGTTCGAGCAGCACCTTCAGCCCCAGTGGCTGCAGCAACGGCACGAGCGTGGCGGCGTACTTTTCAGGGGTGAGAATTTTTTTTGCCTCCTTGCGGTTCCACCAATCCGCTTTGCCGCTCACGAGCGCGTCCTCGTACATGATGCCGAGGCCGCCGCCGATGCTGATGAATTCAATGCCGTATTTGGTTTTCAACTTCGCTGCGAGCGGGGCGATTTTGCGTACGGCGTCGGCAAAGGGTTTCACTTGGGTGAGCTGCGAGCCGATGTGCATTTGCACGCCACGCAGGTGGATGTGCTTGAGCTTCGCGGCGCGGGCGTAGAGCGCGGGAATTTTTTCGATGGCGATGCCAAATTTGTTGTCGTAGGTGCCGGTGGTGATTTTCTTGTGGGTTTTGGCATCCACATTCGGATTCACGCGGATGGCGATGGGGGCGATTTTCTTGAGCTTGCCGGCGATGCGGTTGATGCGTTCGAGTTCGGCTTCGCTTTCCACATTGAAACAGTAAATGCCTTTGCGCAGTGCGAAGGTGATTTCTTCGGCAGTTTTGCCAACACCGGCGAACACACATTTTTTTGGATTCCCGCCCACGGCAATGGCGCGCTGGATTTCTCCGCCGCTGACGGTGTCAAAGCCGCTTCCCAAATCGGCGAGCGTGCGAAGGACGCCGAGGTTGGAATTGGATTTCATCGCAAAACAAATTAAATGGTCGAGTGGCGCGAGCGCGGTGGCCAGTTTGTTGAAATGGTTGGTGAGCGTCTTGGAGGAGTAGACGTAAAGGGGGGTGCCGTGTTGTTTGGCGAGCGAGGTGATGGAGACCCCCTCACAATGGAGGCGACCGTTGACGTAACGAAAATCGTGCATGCGCGAGGTTATGCCAAAGTGGCGAGCAAAGGGAAAGACGAAAGGGAAAGAGGAGGGCGAAAATCTGGACGGCTATTTTTGGCCGCCGGCTTTGAGGAGTTGCTCGCGCTGTTCGTAGTAGGATTGCGCGTCAATGTTCCCGTCCACATATTGGTCGAGCAGCGCGCTGAGCTTGGTTTCCATTTCGCGATGGGAAAGGGTTTGTTGTTTGAGCTCCTTGGATTGTTGCTCCTGCAAGACGCTTTCCAGCGCCAGTTGTTTTTTGAAATCACGCAGTGCCTTGAGCTGTGCTTCTTCCTGGGGTGTGCGGGCCGGTTCGGGGGTGCGCTTGGCGATGACGTTGGGGCCGCCTTTGGGGTAATTCATCGCAGTGGCGTTCGGCAAAACTGGGAGCCCCTCCAGTTCCTTCACGCGGGTGCCGCCGTGTTGTTGCGCCTCGGCCATGGCTTTGCGGAGGGCGTCCTCATCATAATTGGGATTGGCCGCGCGCATCATGGCCTCGGCTTCCATAAGTGCAAGTTGCTCCGCCTGTTGCCGATCGCGCAGCACCGCCACCATTGCTTTGACCTCAGCCAGCGCGCGGGTTTTGGCCTGTGCAATCAGGGTGCGGCTGAAGCTGCCATGGGCAACGACTTTGGCGAGCGCGACTTTTTTGGCGTCGTAAATTTCTTGAATTTGCGCGTAGGTGATATTGGGGATCCACCGCGAGCGTTTTACGTGCGCGATGGCATTGGCGCGTTGAGGGGCGGTTTGCCGACGGTGCTTGGCCCATTCGGCATTAGTGAATTTGCGAAGGTGTCGGGGCGCGGCGCGATAGGTGGAGGATTGTTTCGGATCAGTGGTCGAGCCCATGGCGGGCACCAAATCGAGCCTTGGCTGTTTGGGGAATCCCAATTTTGGACTGCCTTCGCCCGCGCCACCGGCACCGATTTGCATCGGGAACATCACCATCCAGCCACACAGAAATATTGTAATCAATAATCGCGAATGCATACCCACCTCCTCAACAATTTTTGTATGGAAAATTGCGCCGCGAAGCAAGCGGAAATTATTCAGATTGTGAACAACCGATTCCACGGGCCGTGGAAGGGCACGCGCCAAATGGTGCGGCAAAGGATGCCGCGCACGGTGGCGCGGGAAATTTTGAGGCGCGGCTCGGGCTGTAGCGGATTGGCGGTGGCTACTTTGTTGAGCGTGGCGGCGCCCATCAGGATGGGCCACGCGCAGGCGAGGCGCAGGCGATAGTGCGCGTGCGGGATGGCAAGCGTGTAGCGCCCGCCAGCGATCAAGTGATCGCGGGCTTTTGTCAGCCACGGTTCGAAAACGGGTTGGAGCTTGGGCCAGTTGGCGGGGTCGCGCAAATCTTCGGGTTGCAAGCCGGCCATCGCGAGGTCCACGGCAGGCAAATAGCACCGGCCATTGGCGAGGTCGCGCGGGAGATCGCGCAGGATGTTGACGAGCTGGAGGCCTTTGCCAAAGCGAATGGCGTCGGCCACGAAGGCGGTGTCGTCGAGTTGGGCGTTCGGGAAACAATGGGTGCGCGTGAGGCGCGTCCAAAATTCGCCTACGCAGCCAGCCACGCGATAGGTGTAGTCATCAAGGTCATCGGCGGTTTGCAGGGCGGTGAGGGTGCTGCCATCGCCATTGCCACCGAAGCGTTCGAGGTCCTGCTCTTGCCCGCGCGTGATTGTTTCGAGAACAAGCTGCACTTGGCCGCGATCGGCGGGGGTGAGTTGGTCGAGCATGTCCAATGCATCGGCACTGCGCAGGAGCAGCGTGGCCTCGGCGGGGTTTTTCTGTTCACTGGCGAGATCGGAAAAATCAACAGGCGGCGCGGCGTCATCGCGGATGCGTGCGCGGAATTGGCTCAGTATTTTCAGGCGGTCTTTGGCGGGCACGAGGTCGGTGTCGGCAATCGTGTCGGTGGTGCGGGCGAGGAGATAGGCGAGGCCAATCTGCGGGCGCACGGCGGCGGGTAGTACGCGCAAGGTAAGGTAGAACGCGCGCGAAACATTGCGCAGGATGGGCCCGAGCAATTCTTCGGCATCGTCGGTGGCCGCCATAATGAATCAGTGGCGCAGAAACTTGTGCCAGTAGGCCAGCTGACTTTTCAATTCGGCAATGCCCGGTGATCCCGGCACGGTGCGGCGCGCCATCGCTGCTTTGAGGTCGAACACTTTCATTGCATCCTTGGTGAGTTTTTTGTCGACCTGTTTCAACTCGGCGGGCGTCAGCTTGTCCAGTCGTTTGCCTTTGGCTTCCGCGATGGCAACGAGTTTGCCGACCACGTGATGTGCTTTGCGGAAGGCGGTTCCGTTGAGCACCAGCCAGTCCACCAAATCGGTGGCGAGCAGGTTGGGGTCGTCCACCGCAGCGGCGCAGTTTTCGGCGTTCACGGCGGTGTCACGCAGCATTGATGCGAGAATGCACACGGTGCTGCGCACGGTGTCGGTGGTGTCGAAGAGGCGTTCCTTGTCCTCTTGCAAATCGCTGTTGTACGTGAGCGGCAAGCCTTTGAGGGTGACCAGTAGTGAAACGAGATTGCCGACCACGCGGCCGGTTTTGCCGCGGGTCAATTCGCAGATATCCGGATTTTTCTTTTGCGGCATCAGCGAGGAGCCGGTGGTGAAGGCATCGCCGATTTCAATAAACCCAAACTCCGTGCTGCTCCATAAAACCAAATCCTCGCACAGGCGCGATTGATGAATGGCGAGCAACGCGGCCACGCTGCAAAACTCCACCACATAATCGCGGTCGGCCACGGCATCCATGGAGTTGTGGGTGATCATCGGCTTGTCGTGCGCGTCCACAAAGCCCAGCTCGAGCGCAACGAATTCGCGGTCCAGCGGCAGCGTGGTGCCCGCCAGTGCGCCACTGCCCAGCGGGCACACATTCACGCGCACAAGGCAATCGAGCAACCGCTCGTAATCGCGCTCAAGCATTTCCACGTAAGCCAACAAATGATGGGCGAGATACACCGGCTGCGCACGCTGCAAATGCGTGTAGCCGGGGATGAGCACTTTGAGATTAGTTTCGCCGAGTTCAATGAGTGCCAGTTGCAGGTCGTGGATTTCATTGGCGAGATCGCAAATTTCCTCGCGCAACCACATTCGGGAATCCAGCGCCACCTGATCGTTACGCGACCGCCCGGTGTGCAGCTTGGCGCCGGCGGGTACGCGCGCGGTGAGCGCGGCCTCAATGTTCATGTGCACGTCCTCCAGCTCCGTGCGCCATTGAAATTTTCCTTCGGCAATCTCTGTGCCGATCGCTTCGAGACCGTCTACGATGTTCGTTGCCTCTTTCTTTTTCAATAGGCCCACGTGATGCAGCATCCGGGCGTGGGCGATGGAGCCGGCGATATCGTGATGCGCCAGGCGGGTATCGAACTTCACCGAATTGGTAAACGCATTCGCTTCAGCAGCGGGCCCGCTGGCAAACCGTCCGCTGCGTGCGGTGACTTTGCTGGATTTTTTCTTCGCCATAGAACGCGGGCAGCCTGCCGTGATTTAGGGGGAAAGTCACGCCGCGAAATAGAGAGGGAGGCAATTCTAATGACCAAGTCCCAATGACCAATTCCCAAGGAATGACCAATTCACAAGGCCCAAGCCAGTCGCTTTTTGGGCATTGTGATTTCCTTAGGCATTGGAGTTTGGTCATTCCCCAACTCAAAGCCCCTCCGCGTGCATTTTCAGCAACTTCACCAGCGCTTTGCCGACGGGCTGGAGTTGGCCGCGCCAGAGGCAGCCGATGGTGATGGCTGGGAAATCTTCCAGCGGCAGCAGTTTGACGCCTTTGTTTTTGCGCTCGCCGGGGAGATCCACGGAGACGCCGATGCCGAAGCCGTTGGCGACGTAGGTGTTGATGAGGTCGGTGGAGTTGAGTTCCATTCCGATGGGCCAATCGATTTTGCGCGCGGCGAGTTCGGATTGGAAGGTGCGGCTGATGCCTTCGTTTTGCGGCAGGCTGATGAGTGTTTGCGCGATGCGATCTTGCCCGAGAATTTCGGCGGCGGAT
>CAUZWB010000088.1:0-7481 GCA_963583525.1 Verrucomicrobiia bacterium
TTCCGTGCCGACGTTTGATGCGGCCGAAGGGGTGGATGTCAGCCGGTTGTCCGGTCGCGCGCATCTGTTAAAATCGCTGGACCGATTTCAGGCGAACGCCGAGCAACAGCTGGGTTTTGCTCAAGAACACAATGCCTTTACCGAACAGGCCTTGAGTTTGGCCACCTCCACCAAGGCTAAGCGGGCGTTTGATCTTTCGAACGAACCGGCCGCGCTGCGTGATACTTACGGGCGCAACAACGTGGGGCAGGGGATGTTGTTGGCTCGCCGACTGGTTGAGGCCGGGGTGCGGTTTGTCACCATTCAAGGCTACAAGGATACGGGCATTTACGCGTGGGATCATCACTGGGGAATTTTCTCGCACCTTGACCAGCAACTCCCGATTTACGACACGGCCTATTCCGCGCTGCTCAATGACCTGGATGACAGCGGGATGCTCGACACCACGCTGGTGATCACGGCCGGCGAATTCGGTCGCACCCCCAAGCTCAACCAAGACAAGCGCGGGCCGGGCCGCGATCACTGGGCCAGTTGTTTCAGCCTGACGATGGGTGGCGGTGGCATCAAAACGGGTCGGGTGATTGGTGCTAGTGATAAGCACGGTGCAGTGCCAACCGACCGTCCGGTATCTGTTGCAGATTTTGCCGCAACGGTTTACCACGCTCTTGGTCTTGATCCCAAAGCTGAGTACGTTGCTCAAGGTCGCCGCATGCGCATGCTTCCCGAAGGTTCAGTGGTGCGGGAGTTGCTGTAGCTGCTACAGCTTAAAAATTTTTTTCGAATTTTCGAAGAGCAGTTTCCGCTCAATCTTCTTGGTTTTGCTGATACGTCTCACGGCGGCGATGGTGCGACTGCCTTGGCAGCCGGGGCCGCGGCCGATGGAGTCGGCGCAGTCGCTGCCGTAGAGGAGCTGGTTCTGGTGGCGGTCGAAAAATTCCTTGGTGTGCGCCTCGTCGCGGATGAGCGCATTCAGGCCCGAACCGGCGGAAAGATCGCCGAACATATTTTCGTAATTGGAAAGCAACTTGTCGGTGATGCCGCCGGGGGTGACTTTGCCTTGCGGGTAATTGATTTTTTGTATGTGCTTTTTGTCAATGTTGCCCCACCACGCTTGCGCGTGCCCAATGAAATTAACCTTCGGGAATTTCTCCAGCGTCTTGTGAAAATTCTCGATTCCGAGGTTGTACGTGTTGTGCTGAAAATGCAGCAGCATCGGCACGCCAAATTCCTGTGCCACCTCGGCCACGGCCCATACAAATTTTGAATCGCACGGCACCTTGAATTTCTGCTCGCCGATAATCACCGCGCCGGCCTTGAGATATTTTTCCAGCTCCTTTTGCATGTCCGGCAAATCCGGCACTTCATTGGCGCCAAACAAAAACTCCTTCGGATGCTGCTTGGCCATCGCATGCACCGTTTTGTTGCCACCGGTTTTGGCCGCGAGCCCGTTGCTCTTGCCGTTGTGGGTGGACGCACGATTCACCGGCTTGCCCGATGGCAACAGAATGGTCGTCGTCACCCCCATGGCCCGCTGATGCTTGAGCATCTTTTCGTCCGTGCGCCCGTGATAATGCGTGTGCTGGTGAATATCAATAATCGGCTCCGGCGCATCTGCAGCGGCAATGTCGCGCAGCACATAACCGGCGGCGAGGACAGTGGTGGAGGAAGTTAAAAATCGTCTGCGTGAACGTGCGATTTGCATGCGCCGAGTTTCGCTGAACTTGGGTCAATGGCAATTGGAAAATGACGTGGTTCGAAAACGATTTTGGTTTTTTGCTTTCGACATTTGAATTTTCTCTTATCTTCTTCGCATGAAGTTTGCCGTCCCATTTATTTCGATTGCCATTGCTCTTTCCCTGAACGCTTCCGAGCCGGTGCCGGATCCCAAGGAGTTGCCGCGTATTCCGTTTACCGCGCCGACGGATGCTCGGAAGACGTTCACGGTGAAGGAGGGCTTCGAGCTGCAGCTCGCGGCGGCCGAGCCGTTGGTGGCGGATCCGGTGGCGATGTGCTTTGATGAGTTCGGGCGGCTGTTCGTGGTGGAGATGATTGGCTACTCAGAGCGGCAACACGAAAAGCTCGGGCGCGTGCGGCGGTTGGTGGATACGAATGGCGATGGGCGCTTTGACAAGTCGACGATTTTTGCAAAAGGGCTGGCGTGGCCAACGGCGTTGTTTTGCAGCAACGGCGGAGTCTACGTGGGCGTGACGCCGGATTTGTTTTTTTTCAAGGACACCGATGGCGATGGCGTTTCGGACACTCAGAAAAAAATCTTCACCGGCTTCGGCAAAGCGCGGCTGAATGTGCAGGGGATTTTCAACAGCCTGCGCTGGGGGCTGGACAACCGCATCCACGGCGCCACCGCGCACAATGGCGGAGCCATCTCGCAGCCGGGCACCGACGGCAAACCGGTGAGCCTGCGCGGCCGCGATTTTTCCTTCGACCCGCGCACGCACGCCTTCCGCGCCGAAAGCAGCACGGCGCAGCACGGGATGAGCTTCGATGATTTCGGTCGCAAGTTTGTGTGCAGCAACAGCAGCCATATTCAGGCCATCATTTATCACTCGCGCTACGCCGGTCGCAATTCGCACTACGCGCTGCCGAGTCAACGCGTGAGCGTGGCGTCCGATGGCGCGTCGGCGCCGGTGTATCGGTTGAGTCCGGACGAGCCATGGCGCATCGTGCGCACGCGCTGGCGCGTGGCCAAGGCCGTGCGCGGGCCGGTGGAAGGCGGCGGGCGTGTGTCCGGTTATTTCACGGCGGCCACGGGCATCACCATTTATCGCGGTGACGCGTTGGGCAAAAACTTTCGGGGCAACGCTTTCATCGCCGATGCCGGCAGCAATCTCATCCACCGCAAACTCCTGCGCTACAACGGCGTGGAACCCATCGCCGTGCGCCCCAAGGACGAGCAAAAGCGCGAATTCATTGCCTCAACGGATAACTGGTTTCGCCCCGTGCAATTCGCCAACGCGCCCGATGGCTGCCTCTACGTGGCCGATATGTACCGCGAAACCATCGAGCACCCGTGGTCCATTCCATTGTCGATCAAGAAACATCTCGACCTCAACAGCGGCAACAATCGCGGCCGCATCTGGCGCATTGCGCCCAAGGGGTTCAAACCACCCAAGCGCAAGTTGCCCGGCGCAATGACGTCCGAAGAACTGGTCGCTGCGCTGGCGAGCCCGAATGGTTGGACACGCGATACGGCCGCGCGATTAATTTATGAGCGGCAGGACAAATCCGTCATCCCCGCGTTGGGAAAATTGCTCACAAACCCGATTGAACCCGCCCGCCGCATTCATGCGCTTTGGGCATTGCGTGGCTTGGGCGTGCTGAAGCCCACGCACATTTTGCGAGCGTTGGAAACCGGCACGGCGCAAGTGCGCGTTCACGGGTTGATTTTAGCCGAGGGTTTTTTGGACAATAAAAAAGTTGCCGCGGCTGTTTTGACGCAGTCGGATCACCCATCGGTGACGGTGCGTTTTCAATTTGCGCTCACGGCTTCGCGTCTTCCCAATAGTGATGAAAAATTTCAGGCGTTGGCCTTTGCGCTTGGCCGCGCCAAGGGTGATCGCTGGAATGAAGCGGCGGTGATGAACGCGCTTACCGAAAAACCTGGCGATTTGTTTGTAGCGGTGAACCTTGATCCCGGAACTTCTGCCTCGGCCAAGCTTGAGTTGCTCAAGCTCATTGGCCGGCGCAATCAGCCGCGCGAAGTGGGCAAGGCGATGGAGGTGATCGCTCAGCGGCCGCCCAATGCCGAAACCATCGCGTGGGTCAACGCACTCGGCAAAGCAGCCGGCCCGTTACCCGCGTTGGAAAAGGAAGCGCTGCGTTGGATGACGTTGCCGGTCGCTCAAAAATCGGATGCGGAATTGATCCCCGCGATGCAGTTGGTGGCGCGGCGCGGCTATGCCTCGGCGGGGCCAACCTTGGCGAAGGTGGCGCGCCAACGCAAATCGGATACCATTCGCGTGGCGGTGGTGCGGGCGTTGGCGCAGTTCCGCGAGCCGCAAGTGGCGGGCGATTTGCTGGCGTTGTGGCCAAAGGCATCGGGCCGCGTGCGCGCGGAGATTCTGGCGGCGATGGTCACGCGAACCGAACGCGTGGTGGCGTTGTTAATGTCGGTAGAAAAAGGCGGCGTGGCGAAAGGCGATATTCCGGCGGCGACGGTCAATATTTTGCGGGGCCAAAAAGATGCGAAACTGCGCGCGCGTGCGGTGGCGATTTTTGGCGCGCCGGCCAAGGCCAAAACCCGGGCGCAAGTGGTGAAGGAATTTTTGCCTGCGCTGGCGTTGAAAGGCGATGCGGCGAAGGGGAAAATTATTTTCGCGGGACGCTGCGCGATCTGCCACAAGCACGGCAAGGAAGGGTTCGCGTTGGGGCCGGATTTGGTGACCATCAAAACCACCGGCCGCGAAAAAATTCTGACCAATTTCATCGACCCCAACCGCGAAGTGCTCGCCAATTATGTGGCGTACAATATTTCCACCAGCGACGGCGAAGAAATCGTGGGCTTGCTCGGCGAGGAAAGCACTACGCACGTGCGCATCAAACTGCCGCTTGGCCAACAACGCCTGCTGCCGCGCGCGCAAGTGAAAGCCATGCGCAGCGCCGGAAAATCCATCATGCCCGAAGGCCTCGAAGCCGGCCTCACCCAACAACAAATGGCCGACTTGCTGGAATTTATTTCCACGGTGAAGTGAGCAGGGACAAAAGAACCATCGCAGCACGTGCGCCGCGATGGTGTGCGGAGGACCCAACCGCCCTCGGTTCATTTAAACCGGCCTAACAGAAAGCATTCTTCTCAGAACCTGTGTCTTCTGACGTTCACCATAATTAACGCCGGGCAGGGTTACTGGTCTACTGGTCGGTACTGGAAACCCTTTTTCCCGTTGGGGGGCATGGGAAATTATTTGTCCGTGTCCCTTCGCCTAATGCACAGCAATACAAATGCCAACCAACCCAATTGAATGGCATTGTGAATAAGTTTTAGCTGGGTTTCTTATTCGATCATTTTTGCCTTTATGAATTGTATTTTTTCCCTTCAATTCCCCCATGAACGATTTGCGCGCAGCCAGTGTTCAATTTCAGCACGTCCCCGGCGACAACGCAGCCAATTTGGAAACCGTCCGCCGCTTCACCGCCGAGGCCGCAGCGGAAGGCGCGGAGTTGGTGGTGTTTCCCGAAATGTGCCTCACGGGTTATTGGCATTTGCGCGATTTGCCAAAAGCAGATTTAGAGGCACTGGCCGAATCGGTGCCTGACGGCGAATGTACGCAGGCACTATTGGCATTGGCGGCGGAACATCAACTTTCCGTTGGCGCGGGCTTCATTGAGCGCGGCGCGGATGGCGGGCTTTTCAACAGCTACGTGGTGGCAATGCCCGACGGACGGACGGCGTGTCATCGCAAGCTCCACACGTTTATCAACGAACACATGAACAGCGGAGATGTGTACACGATTTTTGATCTGCCCAATGGGACGAAGGCGGGCATCCTGACTTGCTACGATTGCAACCTCGGCGAAAACGTCCGCATCAATGCGCTGCGCGGCGTGGAAGTGTTGCTGGCTCCGCACCAAACCGGCGGCTGTGCTACGCCGAGCCCGCGCTGCATGGGGGCGATCGACGTGGCGCTGTGGGAAAACCGCGCCGAAGCTCCGGAAGCCATCGAGGCGGAGTTTCGCGGGCCGAAGGGACGCGAGTGGCTGCTCAAGTGGCTGCCGGCGCGCGCGCATGACAACGGCATCTTTTTAATCTTCAGCAACGGCGTGGGCCGTGATGACAATGAAGTGCGCACTGGGAATGCAATGATCCTTGATCCCTACGGGGATGTGCTGGCGGAAACCTGGAAGGCCGGCGACGACATGGTGCTCGCCGATCTCAAGGCCGAGACGCGGCGCATGTGTACGGGCTCGCGTTGGATCCGCAGCCGCCGCCCGGAGTTGTACGGTGAGCTGTCCAAGCCAACCGGCCGTGAGCAGGATATTCGGACCGTGCGGTTTTCGACTGAGAGTGGCGAGCAGTGAATAGTGAGTGGGAAATTCTGACTCCGAGATTCTGAATTCATTCTCCTATTATAAAACCTCCTCCTGCAATTCCGCCAGTTCCTCACGAAATATTACCCCCACTCGGTGCTTGGCCAGATACACCTGTGTGCGGCTTACCTCCAGCGCGCGCATCACCTCCGCCACGTCCCATTCCCGAATCACATACGCGTGGAAAATCTGGAACTGCAGTGGGCTCACCCGTTCCTTTAGCCGCGCCAGGGCGCCCTCCACCAGCGTACTCTGCCATTCCTCCTCCCACACCGTTTCCAGCTCGGGCCCTTTGGGATCGGGAATCTGCTCCAGCGGATCATCCTCCGCGTGCCTTGGCTCTTGGCGCAATGGCTCGCGGTTTTGTTTTTTGTAAAAATTACTAATCTGGCTGCGCGTCACCGTGCACAGCCACGCTTTGAACGAGCCCCGATCGCGCCGCTTCTCAAACCGCCCAATCCCCTTGTACACCTTCAACGTCGTTTCCTGTACAATATCCTTGGCGTCCGCATCCGAAAGCCCCGCCCGCCGCGCCACATTATAAATCAAATCCGAGTAAATCTCGAAAAACTCCTCCCAACTCCCCTGATCCTCCTTTGCCTTCAACCGCGCCAACAACGAGCTCCGCGTAGGCGTTTCCCCAGCCAATTTGGATCGTTGGCCGGATGGGCCAGATTCAGGTGGTTTTCCCTCAGACATACGCCGAAACCGCGAGGCCCACAACGCCAACCCCGGCGCACGTCCCCCGCATCAGGAACCCCGACAAATCCTCTAATCTTTCACTCGTACTCATTTTTTTTCAAAAAAATCACTCCACCTTGAAAGATGCACCCTCATTTGGAGGTTTCTATTTTAGGGTTGTGTCTTCGTCCGAACAAGCTTCGACGAATATATCAGCCGAAAATAGGTAGAAACAGAGGGGAAACAGCCAAAACCCCACAAAACAGGCCAAGGTGATATGAAAATAAACACCAACGTAGAAGCGCAACGCGCCGCTTCAAACCTGAACAAAAGCCAAAAAGCGCTGGGCGACTCACTCACCCGCCTCAGTTCCGGCACCAAAATCGTCAACCCCAGCGATGACGCCGCCGACCTTATCCGCGGCCTGAAAAAATAAAGTGCCCTCCGGGAGGGACAAGTTCCACCTTGTCCCATTTTTTAAGACACGGATTTCACGGATTCGCACGGATGAAATGAACAGTGGTGCGTGTGCTCCCCAATGTAGCCCGGGCAGGGCTACAACGTCGAAAAAAATCGCTCTTATTTGAAAGATTTGCCTTCTCGCGGTGGTTTCATAAATAGGCTGTGTCATAGACCAAAAATCAGTTCAACGAAACAAACCCGAAAACCATACTAATAATCACACAAATAACCACAAAAGGACACGCCATGTACCCAACTACTCCCAACTCACCCCTCACTATTCCCCCACGCAAAGC
>CAUZWB010000089.1:0-7480 GCA_963583525.1 Verrucomicrobiia bacterium
GCCCATACCGCCCATACCGCCGCTACCGCCGCTACCGCCGCTACCGCCGCTACCGCCAGGTAATCCGGTGGTGGGATCAACTGCTCCGCTGTCGCCCGGTTTGCTTGGTTGCGCCGGTTTCGGTGCGGGGGTTCTGGGTGGGGATGGTTTGCTTGAGACGGTTTCGTTGGGAATTTCGTATTTGCGTCCTTCGTCGCGTTCTTCCCCTTCGCTTTCGCCGCCGCTTTCAGAGGGAGAGTGGGCTTCGGCATCCGCGCCCCAACTCTCGTTGGATCCCTTATCTGCATAACCGTCAGCCGTTTGGAAAATTCTGGATGAACTCCGGGCCATCGTCGGCAACAGGATTGCGCTGATGACGAGCAGCGCGATCAACGCGCCCACGCCAATAAGCAGCGCCTTGCGGCCTTTGCGCATGGCGAGCTGTAACAGGCCGAAGGCGATGCCGAAAAAGACGAGCAGTCCCACCACGGAACCCCATTGAGTGCGGCGCAGCACGCGGTTAAAATCGCGCCACACGTTGACCCAGCGATAGGGCTCCGCGCGTTGGGGAACCATGTTGCCGCCGAAATCGAACAGCTCGTGTGAGTTGGGGTCGAGGTAAACCTGCCAAGCATTGCCGGTGTGAGGGAGGTCCGGGCGCGGGGCTTCGAGGCGGAGATCCACCGGCGCGAGGCTGGCGAACGTGCCGCGTTTGCGGACTTCACCGGCGAGTTCCTCGGTGTACATTATTTCCACGTAAAAGGCATGATTGCGATTGAGGCTCGAGGGGAGCGGCACCAGCACTTTACCCTCGGCATCGGTGCGGGGCGTGACCGATTCGCCGTCCACACTCGTGTACGTGAGTTTGGCCTTGGCGGGCAGGGTGATGCCCATGAACTGGCGGTTGGTGTTTTTGACCGTGTACGCCGCGAGGGTAATGAGCTGGCCGTCGGGATTAATTTGTGTGCTCAGTAGCGAGCGGTCGGCCACGGCGTCGAGCCCTTCTTCCGTGGTGTGCTGATTAATCGCCACGGGTAGCCGCGTGGGTTCGGCATCATATTTATAGGCAAACAAAATGGAGCGGTTGACCACGCCGCGATCGGCTTCATCCAGCTCGGCGGCATCGATTTGGCGCAGGCCGGTTTTGGCGGAGTTGGGGGTCAGCTCGATGTTGGAGGCACCGGTAAGGGCGAGCGTTCCGGTGACGCGCTCGAGGTGTTGCGGCAATGCCACGCCGAGCGATTGGCTGCCGGCGTTGCTGTCAAACTGATTGTCGTAGCTGATCACGAGGGTGTAGCCGTCCCATGCTTTTTCCTGCAGTGTGAGCGTCCAATCCACCGTGGCGCCATCGGCGGCAGGTGCGGCTTGGCGGGCGCGGATGTTCGCTCCGGCGAACTCCACATTTTTCCAATCATTAGTGCCGGGCACGCGGACGGTGAACGATTGCACGCCTTGATTCACAATGCCGAAACGAATGGTGGCGCTGCCGCGCAAGAGGCCGTCGCCGATGGTGGCGAGGTTGAAGACTTCGGCGGTGACGATGGCTTCAAGGCGTTCGGCGGAAAAGGTGACTGACCAATCCGGCTGCGTGGCGGTGAAGGCGAGGGCTTCGGCCGCGCCGGCGGCGACTTCGCGTGCGGCGCGCAACGCACCGCCCGAAAGTCGCAAACCCGCCGAGGCGCGCGCGGTGATGCGGGCGGTTTGGCGGTCCAACGCGAAAGGCTCCTTCGCGCGCGCGGCGACAGTGAGTGGCAGCAACGTAAAGTTGGCCTGCGATTTGTCGGCGGGTTTTTCCAGCTCCACGGTGACCAGGCGATTGCCCAGCACGCGGCTTTGGTATTGGAGCGTGATGAGGCCGGTGGCGGGGTCGAGCTTCCAATCAGTGAGGCCGGTGCCGGTGACGTTTGCCACGGTGAATTTATTGGTGCCGGTGAGCATGGCGGCGTTGCCGAGGGTGAGCGAATAAATGCCGGCCTTGGTGACTTGCAGGGACACGCGGTGGTAGGCGCGCAGGCGGGTTTCGGAAAGATGGGCGTCCACCGCGCTGTGCGCGCCCACGGAGGGTTCGATGCGTTTGGTGGTGACCGGTAGCGCAAAGGGCGTGCGGCCAAAGAACTGCCACGCACCGATTTGGCCGGCGGCGGCGTTGACTTTGCGGAGGCCTTGGACGGTGCCGGTTTCCACGGTCACATCCTCGGCGGTGAGTTGGAGATTACCGCTCTCGCGTTCCACGCCCATCGGCGCGGGCGGGGTAAGGCCCGCGGCAGCGGCGGCGAGCGGTTGCTCGGAGTGCAGCGTGAGGGCGTAAGTTTTCTCAACGGCCTGCACGAAATCGATGTTCAATGTGCCGTTGGTGACTTGCCAGTTTTTGATATTTTTACCATCGACTTTTGTAATCGATTGGCCGGCCGGCAGGGCGACGGTGAGGTTGGTGGGTTTGCCCTGAAGGATGTCGTAGTTAAACCGCGTGGTGAATTTGGCAACGGTCGGGTTGAGGTGAATGATGGAGGCGGTTTGGGCGGTCAAGAGAACGCGCCGCACTTGCTCGGTCATTTTGGTTTGCCAACGCAGCGAAACTTTTCGGTCCGCACCCAGCGCACCTTGCACGGCGGCTTTGTTCCCCGCGCGCGGGAGTGGAGTGCCGGAGAGCAGTTCGAGTTCTTGTCCGTTGCCGGCGACGGAGGCGGTGAGCGCGCCGATCGTGGCGGGCGGGCCGGTGAAATCGAGTTGCCGCCACGGATCTTTTTTAGTGATGCGCGGCAGGAGGTTGAGGGAGAGATTATATTGGCCGGGCTTCTCGACGATGAGCTGATAGCCATCACGAATGCGCGCGAGGCGCAGGCCGTCGGGGAGTTTGGGATCGATCACGGCCAGCTCGCCCTGAAACAGCGTGAGCGCGGTGGCGACGGTGTTGGTGCTCTCCACCTTGAGCGCGGCAGTGAAGTTGGCGGCATCGTCGGTGATCTGGCCGGTGTAGCGGATTTCGTGAACGACCACGGGCCCGGTTTTGGGAGGCGTGGGCGGCGCGGGCGCGGCAGTCAAAGTGTTGAGGGTGAAAAAGAGAACAGGGATGAGTGCGATGAATGTTTTCATGACTTTATGTTTCCAATGAATCCGGCCGAGGCTTGGTGGATTCTGTCATAACCTTGCTTCGATGTCAGCGAAAAGCCACTCGAACGGGCATGAACAAACTATGACAGTTAATGGACGGGAGCAATGATCCGAATCCTCCCGTCAATACACACTGGCATGAATCTCGAAATCGCGCTACGTTAACCGAAATGGATCTGGATGCCGAACGCGAGATGATCCAACGCTGTCGTGACGGAGAAAACGATGCGTGGGAAGAGCTCTTTGCCGAGCATTACGCGGCGGTGGGGCGTTTTGTGTTCCAACTCGCCTCGGACCTCTCGCGCGAGGATACCGATGAAGTTTGCCAGGAAGTCTTTCTTTCGGTTGTGAAAAATCTCAAAGGCTTCAGCGGGCGCAGCCGGTTACAGACGTGGCTCTTCCGCATTGCCGCAAACAAAAGCCGCGATTACCGAGCCAAACTCCACGCCGCCAAACGCGGAGGCGGTCAGGTGCCGCTCTCGTTGCAGGCGGAAGACGACGAAGGCAATCGCCTGCTCGACCCCGCTAGCCCGTTGCCCTCGCCCGATGAGGAAATGACCCGCGACGAGAAATGGCACCTCGTCGGCCAAGGCCTCGAGGAGCTGGGCGGGCCGTGCCAGCAGATTTTGGAGCTCCGCTATTTTGGCGATTTGAACTACCGCGAAATCAGCGATACGCTCGATTTAAACGAAAAAACCGTCAGTTCCCGGCTCAGTAAATGCAGGGATAAACTCGAATTTGTGATGCGCCGGCTATTTTCTAGGGAGAAAGCCGGAGTAATCCCGTCTAAAAAGTAGGCAGAATATGTCTGAACAAGAAAACAATAAGATGGAAGCGTGGCTGAAAGCCTACCGGCAACAGCGGCTCGACCAATGGAACGAAGACCCCGTGGAGCTCGACGAGCCCACCCGCGCCATGCTGATGGCCGAAGTGCGCCGGCAGCATTCGACTGGCTCCGCCACGCCGGAGATCTCCGCTGAACCCACCGCGCCTACGCACGGCTGGATGCGCTGGGCTCTCGGCGGCATGACCGCTGCGATTGTTGTGCTCGGCGTTTCGTCCCTTTCGGAATTTCAATCCGAGTCAGATTCAATGGCTCAGGCCAACCCCGGTTCACCCGAATCCAATACTCAAATCAAAGCGGGCACCGCCGATGCCTCGCTCGATGACGTGAACCGCGATGAGTCCAAAGCCACCGCCGAGGCCGAAACGGCGGTCGGGGGTATGGGCAGAGTGGGCAGAGGAATAGCCCCCAAAGGTTCCGTGCCCAGCTCACCCGGCAATAGCGGCACCGTGCAAGCCGTGCCTTCGCAAATCGCTCCAACTCATCCCGCGCCGCGTTCCACGCTGGTTCGGAATATGCCAGCGCGCCAAAACATAGCGATGGAAAATGGCAACTACTACAATCACTCCCGCGAGTTGCAGCTGAACTTCGCGCAGCAATCACGCGCCCGCAGCGGCCTCGGTATTTCCGCAACGCGGATGGCCAAGCAAAAAGAATTGCCCAAGCCAGTGCTCGTGAATTTTGAACTCAAGCGCATCGGGAACACCATCCATGTGGTGGACGGCGATGGCTCGGTTTATACCGGTAACGTCATCAACGAAGAAGCTATGCCCGAAGCCGAGGAACGGCAGGCAATGGCATTGTCCGAAGGGGGCGAAGGTGCGGAAATCGGCGGAGGCGGCAGCGCGGGTTCTGCAAATCTTGTGGTCAGCAAGCCCGTTGCAAACGTTTCAATTACTTCAAAAATGCGGCGGGGCAGCCAAGCTTTCTTCCGCGTGCAAGGCACCAACAAAACACTCAAGCAAATAGTCATTTTCGAAGCCACGCTGGACAATTCCGTGGTTAGTAAAAAGGAAGCCGACAAGCCATCGGCCGCGATGGCCACTCGTCCTTCGCCCCCATCGAAGCCGGGGGTTGCGCTCGCGCCGGCGTTTGCAGCACAGAGTGCGCCGAAGCCTTTAAACCGAAATCTGGGAGCCATCCGCGCCATTGCCCGCATGCGTGTGCTCGGGAACGCGCGGATCGGCAAAGACAATTTTCCGATTGACGCCTACCTCGACACCAAGGCCGCCGGCAAAACGCCTGCGGATGAGATCAAGAAAAAGTAGCCGAGGTCGGTGCTAGCAAATTCTGGAGCAGTGATCGATGAGCAAGGCAACCGTTTCGTCTCCTCCGAAAATTGCGTTGAACAACGCTTTTAGCAGCGATAGCCCCACCCACAATACGCTGCCTATTGCGATCAGCAGGCCGAGCCAGAAAACCGAGAGGCACACGCCGAAGATCGCCAGGTGACGACCGGTAAGTTGAGGATTCACGGTCATTTGTCTCAACGCAATGATGCCTAGCCCCAGACCGATCAAACTCGTCACCCCTAAAAATCCCAGCGAGCTGCTGACTGCACTCATCACGGCCAACGCACTCACGCGCTCTGGATTGGTGGATTCCGCCGCCGCGGGAGTTTCTGGATCGCCAGTGGATTCTTCAATCAACGGCGGTTGCTCTCCGTTAGTGGATTCTTCCACGACGGGCGATTCGGTTTTTGTTTCCACGGTTTCTTCAATTTCTACCGGCTCGGGGTTGCGCATTACCATGATGGGTTATTGTTCTTCCGCTTTGGGGGCGGGAATGGGTTGCGGTTGGGCAGGCGGTTGGGGAATGGTGTTTGCTGCGGGCGCAGTGAGCGCAGTGAGCGCGGTAGGTTGAGGTACGGGCTTAGTTTGAGCAATGGGTTGAGTAGCCGGTTTTACGGGCGCGGGGGTGATCGCTGTTTCAGATTTTTTCAGGGCGGAAAAATCGCCGAACTTGCGTTTGAAGGTGGCGTCAAACGGTTTATTGATCAGCTCACGCTTGGCGGCTTCGCTGCTGCCCGAGGCTTTGGAGAAAGGCCACGTGATGATATAAAAGCCGGTTCCCAAAATCGTGCCGGCCAGGCCCACCGGGCGCACCACCACTTCGGCAAGATAGGCACCACCGGAACCATCCACCAAACGTTCGCCGGCTTGGGTTCGAGTCGTGGGAGTGATGAGCAGCGCCAAGACTGCCCCCAATAGTATCGCACGGGACTTCATGCGGAATTGTGTAGCAAAAATGGCCGGGTTT
Source organism: Verrucomicrobiia bacterium (assembly GCA_963583525.1). Classification (GTDB taxonomy): domain Bacteria; phylum Verrucomicrobiota; class Verrucomicrobiia; order Limisphaerales; family UBA1100; genus JACNJL01. The sequence continues at coordinate 6,194 of CAUZWB010000089.1, forward strand.
GTCCATCACAGAATGGCGAGAATTGGATGGCCAATTTGCCCCCGCACGCGCACGATGAGCCGATGCTGCTGCATTTCACGCGAGAGGGCGAGGCGTTTGGGCCGTATCCGCTGGAAGAAGCGCGCGAGTATCTTAAGCGCGGGCAGATTTTGCCTACTGATCAGGCGTGGTATGAGGGAGCGCCCGGCTGGATGAATGTCACCGAAGTGCCGGGCGTCATCGGCACGGCCGCTCCCGGCGCGCCCCCGCCTCCACCGCCCGCCGCGGCACCGGTGCAAACGGAAGTGACCGCCCGTTATGCCTCGGACACCACTAAGTTTAACAAACGCTTTTTTGATACCGAGCTGGGCCGATTCCAAAAGCTCAATCCCGATGGCAATCCCGAGGCGCTCTTTATGCAAACCCGCGAAGGCGCGTTTGCTGTCTTCCGCATTTCCGAGGTGAAAGGCGATCATTGCTTTATCTCCATCGATGTCGGTGGCGCGCGCAAGGAAAAGCGCGTGAACTATTTTAACATCCGCGAGATTGAAATTCAGCGGCGGTGATTTTTTTGAACCGCCAAGGCACAAAGACGCCAAGATTTTTATAATTGGTTTTCCTTGGCGTCTTTGTGCCTTGGCGGTTCAATTCGATTTATGACTTTTGCAAACCTGACAAAACTGATTTTGGCGGCAACACTTTTGCCCGTTGGCTGCGCCACTGCTCCCCCATTAGATATCGGCTGGCAACCGGCTGAGGATTCCGCTGAACTCACCGCAATGGCCCGGCGCGCGTTTGATTTGGTGAATGAACATCGTGCCGCCCGCGGCTTGCGTGTTTTGAAATGGGACGCCCGCATCGTCCCCGTGGCGCGCCGACACAGTGCCGCGATGGCGCAGGGGCGGCGGCCTTTTAGTCACCGCCACTTTCAGGCGCGTGCTCAGGATATTCGCCGGTTTCGGCCTTTCAGCAAATGCTCGGAAAACCTCGCCCTCAATTATGGCCACACCGATCCGGCCGCGCGCGCATTGCAATCGTGGCATGAGAGCGCCTCCCATCGCGAAGCCATGGAAGCGCCCTTCACCCACACCGCCATCGCCATCGCCAAATCCGTCGTCGGCAAATATTATTTCACCCAGATATTCGTGCGCGCTCACTAATGGACGTGGGAGATTTTATGGCGCAAATTTTTTAAGCGCGGGATTTACATTGGGTTTTTAAAGTGCTACAGTCGCCGCTTGGACCCCGATATAATCTTATCTTTAGTTCGCAAAATTGCGAAAAACCCCAAGGGAACGCTTGTGAAAG
>CAUZWB010000090.1:0-7448 GCA_963583525.1 Verrucomicrobiia bacterium
GGGCTCATCCCGCTGGGGATCACAATGATGAGCGCAGGCAGCCACACGGAGCCCGGTGGCTACACGGGCGCAGGCCGCGAAAATCTCCATCACACCGAACGCGGCCGCATCGTGGAGCTGGCCGAAGGCGCCAGCGAATGGGCAGACATTGGTGCCACGCAACAATTCGAAATCGCCGATGAACGCACGCCCAAAGCCGTGGCCGCACAAATCAGCGCGCTGGGCTACGAGCCGGTTTGGAAAGATTGGGACACAGCCTTGACCGCCTGAGAATCCGGCGTATCATTCCCCCCGCCCATGATTAAGCGCCTGCGACAATACTGGAAAAACCGCACCACGCGACGGCGGTTTCTACTGGGCACCGCGGGCGGCGGCATGGCGGCGATGGGCGCGGGCTACGCCTACATGCGCCTGTGGGAAAGCGGCTGGCTTGAGGTGAACCGCCGCGAGGTGAAGCTCGATCAACCGCACGCGCTGGAAACGCCCATCAAGATTTTGCACCTCTCGGATTTGCATGCGTCCAAAGTGGTGAGCCTCGCGTACCTGCGCCGCGCGTTGAAGATGGGTCTCGATTTGCAGCCGGATCTCATTTGCGTGACTGGTGATTTCATAACGTGGAAATACAAACGCTACGCGGAATACGCCGAAGTGCTCTCACAACTATCCGCCGCCGCGCCCACCTTTGCCTGTCTCGGCAATCACGATGGCGGCTCGTGGGCGGAAGGCAAAATGAAACTCGGCAACGGCAACTCGGCCGAAGTGCGCGAACTGCTCACGGCTTCCAAAATAAAACTCCTCCACAACGAACACACCACCGCCACCCTCAACGGTAGTGAAATCAACCTCGTCGGCGTGGGGGATTTATGGAACCACGAGTGCGAACCGGAAACCGCCTTCGATGGAATCGACACCACCCACCCCACCCTTTTGCTTTCGCATAACCCGGACACCAAAGATCAGCTCGCCGCATTCCCATGGCAACTAATGCTCAGCGGCCACACGCACGGCGGCCAGCTATACCTGCCCGGACTGGGCGCCCCGCTGGCACCGGTTAAGAATAAAAAATTCGTACGCGGCCTTCATCGCATTGATGACCGCTGGCTACACATCAGCAAAGGCGTAGGCAATCTCCACGGCGTGCGTTTCAATTGCCGCCCCGAAGTCACCCTGCTCACCGTAGCCTAATGGCGGGCACGCTGATCGCTAATGGCCACGAAGTGCCGGTGGAACTCCCCTGCACACTGGAGCAGTTTCTGATGTTACAAAACCAATCGCCTCGCAGTGTCGTTGTGGAATTGAATGGCGAGGCGGTGTCGCCCTCAGATTTCGCCACCCGCGAACTGGCGCCGGGTGATCGATTGGAAATCGTCCGCATCGTCGCCGGCGGTTAAATCGAAACGCGAATACTCGCGTCTTGTATTTCGCTGAATTCCCGCTACTATCAACGCTCTGCGGAGATTGAAGCATGCCTGACACCACTCCAATTTATCTTGAGGAATTCCTCGCGTTGCACCCGGCGGATTTGGCCGATCGCTTGCAGCGCATGGACCTCAAAGAGGCGCGCCATATCCTGCAGGAACTGCCGGTGAAAAATGCCTCCGCCGCGCTCACGGAGTTGGAGGATGAAATCCTCGCCGATCTACTCGATAAATTTCCGCAAACCAAATTAGTGCCGCTACTCAACGCGATGTACGCCGAGGAAGCGGCGGATGTGTTGGGCGAGCTCGAGGAAACCGATCGCGCGAGACTGCTCCGCAAGATGGGAGCCAAGGAAGCCGCCGCCGCCAAGACACTGCTAAAGTACCCCGAGGACAGCGCGGGCGGCATTATGAACGACCGGTTCATCACGCTGCGCTCGCATCAAACCGTTGGCGAAGGCCACCGGCGCATCCGGCAAAAGCATCGCGAACAAAAACATTCAGATATCAATTATCTGTTCGTCACCGACAAGGAAAAGAAACTTGTCGGCGTGGTGTCCATTCGTGACCTGATTTTCTCCGACGACGAAGTCAAGATTTCCGACATCATGAATCGCGAAGTGAAATATGTCCGCGTGACCGATGATCAGGAGGAAGTGGTCCGACGGTTTGAGCATTATCATTTTCTCGGTCTGCCGGTGCTGGACGAGGAAGGCCACATGGCCGGCATCATCGCGGGCGACGACGTGCTCTCCATCGCCATCGATGAGCAAACCGAGGACATGCAAAAGATGGTCGGCCTCGATGGTGAAGAGCGCACGCTCACGCCGTGGACGCAATCCTTCAAGCGCCGCCTGCCGTGGCTGTGCATCAACCTGCTGACGGCCTGCCTCGCCGGTGCGGTGGTGGGGTTGTATGGAATGACGATCGAGAAATTTGTGGTGCTGGCAATCTTCCTGCCCATCATTGCCAGTCAAGGAGGCAACGCGGGAATGCAAACAGTAACCGTGATCATCCGGGACATGGCCTTGGGCGAACTCTCGCCTGGCGATGGCCGCAAGGCCTTGTTCAAAGAACTGCTGCTGGGCTTGCTCATCGGCGTGATCATCGGAACAATCGTCGGCATGGCGGGATATTTGATCGCGCCACTTGCTCCAAAATTCGGATTTACAGCGGTTGACGGAGCCGCCTTGGGCTTGGTGGTGGGCACGGCGATGGTGCTGAACCTGCTGGCCGCCGCGCTGTTTGGGGTGCTCATTCCCTTCGCCCTAAAATTTTTCCGACTCGATCCCGCACTGGGCTCCAGCATCCTCATCACCACCGTCACCGACGTCGCCGGCTTCTTTTTTCTGCTTTCACTGGCACAGTGGATTTTGGTGGGTTAGGCTCAGGCTTGACCCGCAAATCAATAACTGCACACTTCGCGCCATGAACCCTTGGCTCTCCAAATTCGCCCTCGTGGCGTTGCTGTTCACCTTTACCGTCGGCCCCATCGGGGCCGCCACCAACACCAACTCCAACGACGCGGCCACACAAAAAACCGACGGCTACAAGGAAACCCTCGGCGATTCAGCATGGGTGCAAACGCTTGAGAGAAATCTCGGTCAAAAAATCCTTGGCATTTCCGCCTGGCAATTCGTCGCAGCCTTTCTCGCCATTCTTGCCGGACTTATCCTCAAGCGAATTGTCATCAAATTCATTGAGAAAAAAATCACTGCTTTCGTAAAAAAAACAGAGGCCGAATGGGACGACCTATTGTTCGAAGCCATTATCAAGCCGGTCAATGCCTTTGTGATGATTGGAGCGATTCATGTGGCTGCGTTTTTATTGGTGTTCAATCTCGCCAATTTCCCCGCGGCCATCATCGGCAAAAGCTACACAATCTTTCTCGGGATCGTTTTGATTTGGGGCGTGTATCGGCTTGTGGATGTGGTGGCGCATTATCTCGACGAACTGGTTTCGCATAAAGACGCCGGCATGAAGGGCCAGTTCGTGCCGCTCATCAAAAAGGCCCTTCGAATTTTGGTGGTAATTGTCGGTGGCCTCACGGTGCTGGCAACCATCGGCGTGAACATCACCGGCCTCGCCGCGCTGCTCAGTGTCGGCGCCCTGGCGTTTTCCATGGGCGCGAAGGATTCGGTGGCCAACCTCGTGGGCACAGTCAACATTCTTTCTGATCGCCCGTACAAAGTGGGCGACTGGATTTCCGTGGGCAGCGGCATTGACGGCGACGTGGAGGAAATTGGATTCCGCAGCACCAAGATTCGGATGTTCGACAAAACGTTGATGACAGTCCCCAACGGCACGCTCGCCACAGAGACGATCAAGAACTGGTCTCAAATGCCAAAGCGCCGCATCAAAATGACCCTCGGTTTGACGTACGATGCCAAGCCCGACGAAATGCGCGACTTCCTCAAGCGCGTGGAAAAACTCCTACAGGAAGACGAAGGCGTGGATCAGGATTACATGCTCGTGCAGTTCACCGATTTCGGCCCCAGCTCGTTGGATGTGTTTCTGTACTACTTCGCGGCAACCACGGTTTGGAAGGATTACCTGGAAACCCGCCAGCGGGTGAATTTGAAAATAATGGAACTCGTCGAAGAAATGGGACTCGAGTTCGCCTATCCCACGCAAACGATGCACCTCAAAGGCGACGGACTCGAAACGCTCAAGGAGTCAGCCTGAAAAGGTGCCCTCAACAACCGCAATTAATGGAAAGAAAAATCTGGCCAATCGCTAAAATTGAGATAGGCTCGCCCTTTACCTGAAAGGTTTAACTATGAAAAACACAATACAAACCCTCCTGCGCCTAACCTTCGTGGCGGCGCTTGCATTCAGCCTCAACGTTTCTGCTGAGGACAAAAAACCGACGTTTAAAGACGCCGCCCAAGAATTGATCGCAAAAATCCGCCCGATGATGGCGAAAGATCGCGATGGAGCCACGAAAGCCTACCTCAAGGGCGCCCGTGAACTCACCAAGCAATTCCCAAATGAAATTGGCCCTCGCTCCATGATGCTGGAAGCCGCATCGATGAGTTCAGACGAGAAGCTCAAAAAAGCTGTCATCACAGAACTGGCCGGCTTGAAGGACGAGAAATTCGCCCGCATCACTGATCGCGCCAAGGCCGAGCTGAAAAAAATGAATGCCATCGGGAACCCCGTGGCCATCAAGTTCACCGCCGTGGATGGCCGCAAGGTCGACCTTTCGAAAATGAAAGGCAAAGTCGTGCTCATCGATTTCTGGGCCACTTGGTGTGGGCCGTGCGTCAAAGAAATCCCCAATGTCAAAAAAACCTACGCCAAGCTCCACAAAAAGGGCTTTGAGATTGTCGGCATTTCCCTGGACAGCAAGGAAGACAAACTCACTGAGTTTGTGGCCGACAAGGGCATGCCTTGGCCGCAGCATTTTGACGGCAAAGGCTGGAGCAACACCATTGCCAAGGAGTTTGGCATCCGGAGCATCCCCGCGATGTGGCTGATCGACACCAACGGAAATTTGGTGGACATGAACGCACGTCATAATCTGGAGGAGAAAGTGGAGAAATTACTGGCGGCGGGCAAGGATGCCGCAAGCGAGAAATAACCTCCAATCCACAAACCAATTCATAACCGGCCCTTTGCGGGGTCGGTTTTTTTGTGCACTTTGTGGGCGGGTTTGGCTTGCTTTCATTTCACCCCATCGGCACAGTCCGCTCTTTCTTGCATGGCGAAAGAAGAACCCATACAACTCGAGGGCGTTATCTCAAAGGTAATGCCCGGCACTATGTTCATGGCCAAGCTGGCTAATGGCCACGAAGTGCTCGCGCATATTTCCGGCAAAATGCGCAAGCATTGGATCCGCATCAGCGTCGGCGACAAGGTGACCGTGGAGATGTCGCCCTACGATCTAAGTAAAGCGCGCATAATTTTCCGGCAACGCTAATCAAGCGTAGCCCACTTCCGGTTGATCAGGCACCACCATCTCAAAGGCGGGAATCACCGCCAACACGCGCCTCCCGGTTTCGTCCAGCCCAATGTAGCTCCCGCGTGCGATGGCGCGGCGCGAATGGATGACGTGGAAACTGTTGTAACTAAATGAGCCGCCCGGCTCGAGCGTGGGCATTTCGCCCACGAGCCCGTCGCCCTCCACTGCCGTCACTTCGCCGCTCGCTTCTTGCACCACCCATTTGCGTCCTTTGAGCGTGACCGTGTGGTCGGTTTCATTGGCGATGGATATGTAGTAGGCAAAACAATGCGGCCGATCCGGCGCGGTGAGCACTTGAGGTTGGTACACTAATTCGTCCACCGAAACTTTCAGCCCTTCCAAGTTTTCAAATCCATCTCCGTCCACGGGCCCACTCAAGCCTTTGAGAAACAGCTTGTCCATTCGATTCTCGACTAAACCGGCGTTATTTTGTAGCGTGCGCGGATGGAAGTGCAGTTCTGCGGGGCAACCCGAACGACCACCGGATCCATGTTTGTGCTCAACGTGAACGGGCAGAAAATTCTACTCGAATGCGGGCTCTATCAGGGCCGCCGCGATGAGGCGAACGATCGCAATCGCAATTTCTCTTTCGATCCCGCCTCCATTGATGTGGCGGTGCTGAGCCATTCGCACATCGATCACTGCGGGAATTTTCCCAACCTCGTGCGGCAGGGCTATCGCGGCAACATTTTCAGCACCCACGCCGCGCGCGATTTGGCGTCCATTATGCTCGCCGATTCCGCGCGCATTCAACAGCACGACGCCGAATACATTTCCCGCAAGCGCGCCAAGAAAAACCTGCCGCCCGTGGAGGCGCTTTACAGCGTCGAAGATGCCGAGCGCGCGGGGCGTCAGTTTGTCTCGCTCAATTACGAACGCCCGATGCTCATCGCCGATGGCGTAACACTTTCCTTTCACGATGCCGGCCACATTCTTGGCTCCGCGCAGGTGGTGCTCGATATTCGCGAGGACGGCAAAGAATACCGCTACCTCTTCACCGGCGACGTGGGCCGTGGCGGGCACGCCATTTTGCGCGACCCCGTGCCGGTGGAAAATGTGGACGTGCTGCACATCGAAAGCACGTACGGCAACCGGCTGCACGGCGATCGCGATTTGTCGGTGGTTGAGATTGCCAAAGCCATCCGCGAGACCGCCCATCGCGGCGGCAAAATTATCATCCCCGCCTTTTCCGTGGGCCGCACGCAGTTGGTGGTGTACACGCTGCATCAACTTGCCGAGAGCGGTGATTTGCCGGACATCCCTATCTTTGTCGACAGCCCGCTCAGCGTGAATGCCACGGAAGTTTTCCGGCTGCACCCCGAATGTTTCAACGAATCGATCTACCAATTCCTGCGCGAGAAACAAAATCCGTTCGGAATGGAAAACCTCCAATACATCCGGCAAGTTTCGCGCTCCATTCAGCTTAATCAACTCAAAGGCCCGGCCATCATCATCAGCTCATCGGGAATGTGCGAAGGCGGCCGCATCCGGCATCATTTGAAAAACAACATCGAGGACCCAAAAAACCTCGTGCTCTTCGTCGGCTATTGCGCACAACACACACTCGGCGCGCGCATTGCCAATGGCGATTCGCCGGTGAATATCTTTGGCGAAAAATATGAAGTCAAAGCGCAAGTCGCACGGCACGACGCCTTCTCCGGCCACGCGGATCGCGATGAACTGGTGGCCCACGTGGAGAGTTGCACTGGCGATATCAGCGATATTTTTGTCGTCCACGGCGAAGAAAAAAGCGCCCTCGCCTTTGGCGAAACCCTCAGTAAACTCAAGCCCAAAGCCCGCGTCACCGTGCCCGTCCGTGACCAGAAACTCACAGTCCAACATTAACTCAGCATTGCCACGCGCCCAAGATTGGGCGATATTGACCCCCGAGGATGTCAAGCCACCCATACCATCCAATGCCGCGAACTGAAACCAGCCACTTCACGCTGGCCGCTTTGGTGACGTTGGCCATCCACCTCGCGGTGGCGGCAGGTATCATTTGGGGCGAGTGGCTTGAGACGCCTTCAATTTTTCAAACCGTAAAACCCAAGGAACGGCTTGTCACC
>CAUZWB010000091.1:0-7426 GCA_963583525.1 Verrucomicrobiia bacterium
TTGCCGGTAACATAAGATTTCCTCACCCGGCACGGCGCGATCCACGAAATGGTTGTACGGATACTGGCCGCGCAGTTGCACGTTTCCGGCCACAATGCGGCTGGCGAGGGCTTTCATTCGTTGGAGTTGGCGGTTTTGGGTGAGGTAATTCAGGTCAAACGTGTCCTCGGCGCGAATGCGATAGGCGTCGCGGAAGAGTTGATTGCCAAAGCTATCGAAGGAATCTTCATCCTTTGGCATGTGTTTTCCACTCATGGAATTTTCGGGCAACACCGTGGGCGTGAGCACGATGATGACTTCGCGCTTCACCGCTTTTTCCTGTTTGCTGCGGAAGAGCCCGCCGAGCAGCGGGAGGTCGCCGAGTAACGGCACTTTGTCCACGCTGCTTTGTTTGTCGCGCGCGATGAGGCCGCCGATGATGAAAGGGGTGTTGTTGGCCACGCGCGCGGTGGTCTTCACTTCGCGCACGGAAATGGTCGGCGACTTCGCAACCACGTTGGCGCCTTGCTTCACCTCGACATCTTCGTTGGGCACTTGGGCGGTCACCATCGCGTTGATTTGCATACTCACTTCGCTGCCATCGGCACTGGCGCGCGGGCGCACTGCGAGCGAGATGCCCGCCTTTTTCATTTCAAACGAAGTGCGTTGATAATTATTGCCCGGCGCGTACGTCGTGTTTGCCACGGGAATTTCTTTTGAAACATTGATGAAAGCCATGCGATTATTCAGCGCGAGCACGCTCGGGCGCGAGAGCACCTCCGCTTTGCCGTCGCGCACGAGCGCCTTCACTTGCGCGTTGAGTCCGTGGAAAACACCGGCGGTGGCGAGGTTGAGCGCCTCATCCGTGCTGGGATATTTCAGCGTGCCAAAAGTCAGCGTACTGGTTTTGTCGGTAAACCCACTGCCGGTGGGGTTGCCGGAGCGCGACCATTTCACGCCCATTTCTTCCAGCGCGGTGGATGAAATTTCCAAAATCATCGCTTCGATGATGATTTGTTTCGCGGGCTTGTCCACATCACGTTTCAACAAATCCAACAATCGGCTCAACTGTCCCGGTTCATTTTCATTGTGAAATACAATCAACTCATTCATCGGATCGGTTTCCGTTTGCGGAAACTTCTCTTCCGGTTTGGGGATCGTTTCGTGAAAGGCCGTGCCCGGTAGGGAAATGATCACCGGCAATTTCGCGTGATCCACCGCTTCTTCCGCCTTGCCGATGGTGTAGCCGTGCAGCGCCAGTAATTGCGTGGCACGTACGGGATCGATGTAGCTGAGCGTGATGCGCTTGGATATCACCTTCACATCGTTGGTGGTTTTGAGTGCCGCCAATTCGCCGAGGGCATTTTTCAACCACGGCTTGATGCGGCTGCGCGTGGGGCCGGTGCCCGGCAGTGGTTGGGCCAAAAGTGTTCCGGCAGTCGCCACCCACAGCGCCGCCATTAACCGAATTTTATTTTTGTTCATCCCCATCATCCCCCTTGTTTTTATCTGACTTTGTGAAGCCCGGGAAAAACGATTGCATCACCTTTTGCATCGCCGTTTTCTTTTCCCCCTTCGCCTTGGATTGTTTGGCGCGTTGTGCTTCCTCACATTTCACCTGCACCTGTTTGGCCGTTTGTTTCGCGCTCTTCTTTAGCAAGTCCCGCAAATCGCCGTGCTGTTCCAGCAATGGCGCGATGGCGGCCTTCGGAATTTCATAAACCAAAGCCTCCGTGCCGGCTTCCACCGTGGTGGCACGCGCCATGCCGTCCAGCACCGACGCCACTCCAAAATGTTGGCCCGCGCGCAACGTGTCTACTTTTACCCGCTCCTTCGGGCCATCCACAAACCGCTCCAGCAAACCCTCAAGGCACACGAAAAGTGAATTACCGGCATCATCCTGCGCGTACAGCACCTCGCCTTCCGCGAGCGTGCGCTTTTGCATTTGGGGAAACACCTCCGCGAATTCGCCTGCGCTCAAGCTCCGGAACAATTCCGTGCGCGTGAGCAGTTGGTACAAGTCCTCATCCAGCGACGCATCCAGCGTTCGCTGTTTCCCGCGCGTCAAGGTCACCTCCTCCTTCGAGTGCGCTGGCATGATACCTGAATGCACCAAATGTTCAAGCACCGTTCGGTTCACCTCATGCTGCGATTCATTGGGGGAAATATCTTTTGGCAAAATGAAATAACGCACCTCGTACACCATCCCGTTGAGGGAAGATTCCTTCATCCGCACTTCCGGTTCCGGCTTGGCAAGAATGCCCTTGTGCGCGCACGCCGCGCGGATGCCTCCGGTGAGCACCCGTGTGGCCCGCTCGACGGGTACTTCGAAATCGATCACAAAATCCAGATCCATCCGGAAATGCGGCGTGGGCTCCATATAATTGGTCACAATCGTTTCGCCCAGTTTGCTGTTGGGCACCACCACCATATTATTCGCCGTGGTGCGCAGCCGCGTGGTGCGCCAGTTGATCTCGATAATCTCCGCGACGATGTGCGTCTCCACGCGGTTTTGATGCACCATAATCCAGTCACCCATTTTGAACGGCCGATCCACGTGAATCGCCAAGCCCATAAACAAATCGAGAATCACCGTGCGCAGCGCCAGCCCCACCACAATGCTTACCGCGCCCGAGGTGGCGATGATCTTGGTGGTGTCCTGATGAAACACCGTGGAAGCAATCGCGAGGCCCGCGATGGAGAAAATCACAATCCCCGTCACATCCTTCGGCAACCGCGGCACCGGCCGTTCGGACAACGCGCCGATGAATCCATCCCAGAAAAAAACCGTGAGCAAACGGTTCACCAAAAACGCCGCCGAAATCCATGCGCCGATTTGCACGCCGTGGATAAACAATCCCTCGGAGACAAACTTGCCGTTGGCGACAAAGTCTTCATACAAGCCCTCACGGTTAAGCAGCGCCAAGAGAAACGCCACAAACACCGCCACAGGCAGCCAAATGCGGGACACAAAATTCATAGATAACCATTTTGCCGATGGACAGATCCGTCCCGTCGGCAATCACTGGAAACAAACCTCCTTTAGAACACGAATAAAATAGCCCAAAAATCCGGATTTTGCAACAAAAAACGCCGGTTTCATGGATTTGTAACTTGCAAGTGTGGCAACGAAACCCGCCAGAAAATTCACGAAAAAATGTCCGGCCAATAGAAGGGTTGCATTCACCCGCCGAAGATCTGCCGGCAAGATGCCGGCAGCACTTCACATCAACTGCCGAATCGGCGCGGCGCCGTTGATGACGTCATTGACCTCTTTCGGGATGCCGGCCATTGCGCGGACGGCGCCGGTGTCGAGCAGTTGATCCATCAGCGTGGCGTAGAGGTTGGGGATGGTGACGCGATCGCTGGCCGGTTCGCCGCCGTCTTTGGTGGAAGAGCCGACGACTTGCCCCATCTTCAGGCCGCCACCGTAAAGCAATAGCGGCGCGCTGCCGGCCCAATGATTGCGGCCGCCTTTGGCGTTCACTTTAGGCGTACGCCCCATCTCGCCACAGCAGACGAGCAGAATTTTGTCGCGCAATCCGCGCGCTTCCACATCCTCGATGAAGGCGCTCACCGCGTGATCAAACGGCGTGCCCACGTAGCCCATGCCTTCGGTCATCGTCGCGTTGTTGCTGTCCGCGTGCATGTCCCACACGAAATCAGTGGTCACGGTCACAAAGCCCGCGCCGCGCTCGGCCAACCGCCGTGCCATCAGCATGAGCTTGCCGAGATTGTTTACGTGGTTTTGATATCGTTTGCGATTATTCCAGCGTTTGCTGATGCGCTCCACGTTCATCAGCGTGGAGGTGTCGTACCGCGCCAGCACGTTTGGATCTTCTTTTGCGATGTCGAACGCGTCCGACACGCCGCCGGTTAACGTCTCAAAGGCTTGGCTTTGAAATTTGTCCAACCCCGCCGTCGCCTTGCCGCTTTCTACCGTGCGCCGGAACTGATTGAGGCTGGCGAGCAACGCCTTCCGGTCTCCGAGCCGGTTGGGATCCACCGTCAGCCGCATGTCGGCGCGTGCGTCTCCCTTGCCGCTTGGCTGGAAAGGCGCGTGCGCAGGCCCCAGCGGCCCGGTGACATCGAACTTGCCCAGCGACATAATGGGGTCCGCCGCCTTCGCGTCCACTGCCTGCGGGTGTAGCCAAATGTTGCGCGGCATGCCCGTCTCCGGATGGCTCGCCCCCGCCACCCGCGTGTAATGCGAGCCGACATGGGCGGCCGTGGAATATTTGCTGACGATGGGCTTGGAGTCATGCGCACCACTTCCGGTAGTGAAGGAACGCACAATGGAAAATTTGTCGTTGAGCTGGGCAAGTTTTTCAAACGTGGACCCAAACGTGATCCCCGGAATGCGCGTGGGAATTTCACCCGTCATACTGCGAATGCCCGAGGGCGCGCCCATCTTGGGATCGAACGTCTCCGTCTGCGAAGGTCCGCCGTGCATAAAGAGGAACACCACGGTTTTATCCTTCGCCACGCCGCCGAGTTTTTGCAACGCATCTTGGGCCTGCAAAAACTCCGGCAACGCCAGTCCCCCAAGCGCAAGGCTGCCCACGGAAAGGAAATTCCGGCGGCTGGGCGAGTTGTCAGTCAAATGCAGCATCGTGGCACTGGTCAATCAGACGCGGCTGGGCGCGCAAAAATTTAGAGAGATTCAAGAAATTCTCAATGTGCGTTTGGGTCATTGGGCCTTGGTCATTTTCCACCCTCTACTCGGTACACTGCAGATTTCGTGCGCAAAATGATGGCGTTTCCGATCACTGCCGGGCTGGCCATGAAGCCGGCATCGTATTTGCCGCTTGAGAGCAGTTTGAATTTTGGGTTGGCGGCGAACACCACGGCGTTGCCGTTGATGCTGAAGCAATAGATTCGGTCGCCGCATAAAATGGGTGAGGCGGCAAACTCGCCGGCATCGAGGCGTTCGCTCCAAATGGTTTCACCAGTCTTGGCTAACAGGCAGGAGGCCACACCGTTGTCGGCCACCATGTAAATGTGATCGCCGCGGACGAGCACGGACGATTTTTTTGAGATGTTACGGCGCATACTCCACACCGATTCCAGCTCGCCCTTTGCGCCTGCTTGAGGGCGGATGGCGCTCATGGCGCCCATGCCATTGTTGATGAATACCAACCCGTGGGCGAACTGCGGCCGGCCACTGGCGTTCATGCCGCCGGTGCGGGCGGTCCACAACAATTTTCCTGTATTCGGATCCAACGCCTCGGTTGCCACGGCGGCGGGAGTGATGAGCTGTTGCTGGCCGCCGCTCGAAATGAGCAGCGGAGTGCCGTAGCCTTTTTTGCGATCCGGATTGTTCGTGCGATAATCAAAGGCGCGTTTGTGGAGCCATTTGGTTTTGCCGTCCTTTTTGTTGAGCGCTACAACAAACTGCTTGTCGGCTCCATCGTATTGCAGAAATAACGTGTCGCCGCTGAGAATCGGCGAACTGGCCGGCAGCCGAAAATGGTCGCAGGTTAATTCATCATCCTGCCGTTGCCAAAGGATTTTCGCCGTCTTCGTGTCGAGACACGCGATGCCGTGGGCCCCGAAGCAAACGTACACGCGCCCGGCCTCAATCACCGGCGTGGGCGAGGCGTAGCTGTTCATCGCCACCGGGCTCTTCTGCGGCTTGGCCACCGCGAACACTAGCTTGTGGTGCAGCACTTTTCCGTTGGCGGCATTGAGGCACACGGCCCACAGCTTGTGGCCGTCGGCCTCGGCATTGGTAAACCAAATCTGATCGCCCCAAACCACCGGCGAACTCCACGCCTTGCCCGGAATCGGCGTTTTCCATTTCACATTGTTCCCCTCGCCCAACGCGAGCGGCAGATTGGCATCGGTTGTTCCCGCGCCATTTGGCCCGCGAAACTGGTTCCACTGCGCGGCTGGAATCGTCAGTACCGCGCTGAACATGAGAAATAAAAAAGTGCGTTTCATCGGCCGCCAGAATAAGGGGTGAATCGGCGGAGCGCAAATTGATTTGCAAGCGATCTTTTGGGAGGGCATTTTTATTCAATGCAATTGCCACACGCACTGGGTCTGTTTGTAATCGTGATGAGTACTGCGGCTGATGAGCCGCGTTTGCCCAGGCCGGATGAGGTCGATAAGCCTGAAAACATCAGGTTCATCGTCCTTGATAAATCCAAACTACCCGGCATCGTGGTGGACAACACCGAGGCCAAGCTCGTCGGCCAATGGAAACACAGCGTGCATACCCCGCCCTTTGTGGGCGTCAGTTACATCCACGATATGAAGGAAAAGAAGGGCCAAAAGAGCGCCACCTTCACGCCCGATTTGCCGCGGGCCGGACAGTACGAAGTGCGCGTGTCGCACAATTCCAATATCCGCCGTGCGAATGGCGTGCCCATCACCATTACTCACGCGAACGGTGAGACGCTCGTAAAAATCAATGAGGGTGAGCCGGCCCCGATCAAACGACTTTTCCGTTCACTGGGGAAATTTGAATTCAAAAAAGGCCGCGCCGGTTCCGTGACCATCCGCACCACCGGTACCGAGGGCAAATACGTCATCGTGGATTCCGTGCAATTTATTCCCGTGAAGCAATAGCTATTTTGCCTCGAGACAAAAGAGGTGTTCGAAGCCGCGGATGAACATCCGGCCATTGCTCACCGCCGGCGTGGCGTGGGTGGCTTCGCCGAGCAGGCTGCGGCCGTGCATTTTGAATTTCGGGCTGGCATCGACCACGGTGAATTCACCCGTGCGTGAGCTGCAATAAATTTTGCCGTCGATGCATACCGGCGAGCTGGAAAAATCGCCGCGGCCCACACGCTCGTTCCACACCTCCTCACCGGTCTTGGCGTTGGCGCAAATCACAATCCCGTTGTCCAGCCACATATAAATATGATCGCCAAACACAATTGGCGTGGGCACGTAGGGCAGCGAGCGTTGGCGTTTCCACGCAATGTGGCTCTCGCTTACATTGCCCTTGCCGCCTACCTTCACCGCCATCATCAACTTACCCTTGCCGCCACCGCCGCAGCTGCCGTAAACGATCCCCTTCCAATGCACCGGCATCGCCACGGTACGCAGGTCAAAATTACCCGGTGTGGTCCACAGCACTTTGCCTTTGCGCGGATCAATGCCCATCAGTCCGTCATCAAGGCAGGAATTGATCAGCTGCGGCTCGCCGTTCACCTCGATGATGATCGGCGTGGCGTAGGTCATGATCTCAATCTTCCGCTTGATCAGCCACTGCTGTTTGCCCGTGTTTTTATTCAACGCCACAATGTAGCCGGGGCCGGTGTCGTGCTCGTTCAGGAGAATCACAAGGTCCTCAAAAATAATGGGCGAGGTTGCCGTGCCATGCCCGTGCTTGCTCAGCGAAGGCGGCAGTTGTTTGCGCCACTTTTCCTTTCCTGTCTTGAGGTCGTGCGCCACCATGAAATACTCGTCGTTGTCACCCCACGCCACGAAAACCAGT
>CAUZWB010000092.1:0-7397 GCA_963583525.1 Verrucomicrobiia bacterium
AATTTACGCGCAGAAGCCACGTCCTTTGTCTGATAGAACATCTGGTCATCCAATGCGTAGCGCACGGCATTGTGGAAAATAATGACATCCGGCAGTAGTTGATGTTGTCTGCCTTCATAACCATCAATGCCCGATTGAAGCGCGTTGGCAGCGACGTTGAGTTCAGCCCGATCCTTTTTGGAAATAGGAACACCCGCCGGCGGCGCTCCGGCGGCTATGGCCAAACAAGGCGCCGCGAACAGTAAGGCAAAAAGTCGTCGCATGCGTAAAGTGTACCGCGCGCGCGGGGTAAACTCAAGGAGCAGAAAGGCACAGCGCTTCAAGTGCGCGCTGGCGCTCACTAAGTGGAAGCTTCCCCAACTGCTCCACGGCTTTGAAATAGTCGGGGAATTTTTGATTGCAGTTTTCAAATAATTTAAGGAATGCGGGCACATGTTTGTGGTACACCGCCACCGATCCGAGCGTGGCGTTATTCATCGGCTTTCGCAACCAACCTTGGAGACCGGAAAAACCTGGGTCATTCTGCAAAATTTCCAAATCAGCCCGAAGGTCATTAATAGCACGGGCCTTATCCTTGCGCATTGCCGCCGCATTTTTATGCAGTTCTGAATACAAGATCTTCAACTTGGTGCGTGTGGAACGAAGTTTGCGAGTGATGCGGTCGTGCCGATCCAAGGAAGCAGCATACTCATCGCGCGCCTCATCGTCGCCGCGAATGTTTAACCACCGCAGCGTGGCCACCCGAGCGGTGGCGGTAGCGAAACTTTCGTTGAAAGTTGTGTCGCCGGAAACATACAGTCGCTGGTGAGTGAGTTCGTGGAAAATGAGCTCTGCTAATTCCGCATCGTTGAAATTCACAAAAGTGCTCAGCACGGGATCCGCAAACCAACCCAGCGTGGAATATGCGGGAGCGCCGGACACCACCACATCGTAGCCCGCCCCACTTAATTTTTTAGCCAGTTTTTCGGCCGCACTTTTTTTGAAGAACCCACGCCCTTCAAAACGGCCCACGAAGGGATACCACCACGATTTGAGTTTTAGCGAAAATTCCGGCGCGACATTGATCACCCATAAAGCCATTGGCCGATCCAGCCCCACGTAATGTGTGTAACTGTCGCCCGCAGGCAAATCCAGATTTGCGGTAGCGAACTCGCGCAGTTCGTTCACCAACCGCAAACGATGCTTTAGTTTGTCCGGTTGCGCTGGGTCTGCCAAAAGTGAATCAATGGGTTGCCGTTTCCAAATCAATTCACACTGCCCGCGCGCCGCTTGGGAATAATAGGCCGCCGTGCTGCAACCTATCAGCAAGGGAAACAGCAGCAGCAATAAAACGCGTAACCAAATCACAGCGAACCAATAACACGCCGCACCCTCCGGCGCAATCGGATAGGCTTGCCGCGGCACGCACAGAGCCGTAAATTGGAGCGGGCTCCCGTAGCTCAGTTGGATAGAGCAGCGGTTTTCTAAACCGCTGGTCGCTGGTTCGAGTCCAGCCGGGAGTGCCATCCAGTCTTGCATCCTTCCGCTGCTCGTGTTGTTTTGCGCGCGTGCTTTCTCTCGAACATTTGGCTGAACTTGCGCGCACGCACGAAACAGAGCTCAATGCGGCGGTGCGCGGATTTGCTATTGGGAAAACACATTTTGATTTCAATGCCGCATCGCACTTGATGGGTGTGGTGAATTTGTCGACCGATTCGTGGTATCAAGAAAGCGTTTGCCTCACAACAGAAAGCGCCATTGAACGCGGCAAATTGCTCGTAACCCAAGGGGCAGCGTTGGTGGATATCGGCGGCGAGTCCTCGGTCTTGGATGCGGAACGGGTGGATGCATCCAGCCAATCAGCGCGGATGGTGCCGGCGGTGCGCGCGCTTGCCGAAGCGGGCGTGCCTGTTAGTGCCGAGACTTATGAACCGGCGGTGGCCGAGGCCTGCCTCAAAGCAGGTGCGGTGATGATTAATTTGACGGGGCCGGGAGAAGCGGAAGCAATTTACCACTTGTGCGCCCAACATGACGCGGCGGTGATTATTTGTTTTGTGAAAGGCGAAAACGTCCGCGCAGTGGAGGACTTGGAATTGGAAACAGATCCAATCTCAGTGATGCACGATTATTTTGCATACGAAATTGAGCGGGCAGAAAAAGCCGGTGCAAAAAAAATACTCATCGATCCAGGGCTTGGCTTTTATTATCAAAACCTGTCCGATAGTACTGCGCGTGTGCGTCGGCAGATGGAAGTGTTTCTCAATACATTCCGACTCCGCAAACTCGGCTGGCCAGTGTGCCATGCGCTGCCCCATGCGGCGGAAATTTTCAAAGATGAGGTGCGCTGTGCTGAACCGTTTTTCGCCGTGCTGGCTTCGCTTGGAAAAACGTCATTGTTTCGCACGCACGAGGTGCCGCGAACACGTGCTGTACTTGAGACGCTCGGTGTTTATTGAAGCGCGCACAGGAAAACGCCCTCTTCCTGATTGGCAGAAAGAAAGGAATGCTCAATGACAATGCCGTGTAGGGACAAGGTTTCGCCCAATGACTGTTGTGTGTAGCGGTACGACACGAACAGTCGCAAATCATCACCGGGCCGAAAAGTAAACTGCTCGCCATCAGCATTCATCACGCATGCCTCTTCGAAAGCAAAATGAGCTGCGATGTGTTCGAGCGGTCCATCTTGTTCGATGTTAATGTTCACCGCGCCCTCCCCTGCCCCGTGGGTGCGGGGAAATTCAGCAAGCCATTCGCGCGTGGGCACGTTGTCGTATTGCGGCAGAATGGCTGCCATGCCATTAGGAGCAAGATTGGCACTAATCAAAAGCCGGTCTTCGGGTTTTGATAGTGCTCGCAATTGTGGCAAAATTTCATTTGGAGGGAAATTGGGGAGGATGCCAAAAAAAGTAAAAATGCGATTCCGGCCGGCGTGTTGGCCGATAAATGCCGGCAAATTTTCTGCAACGGCGAGGTCAAAAACCAATGGCGCGGAATTGGGAACCGCTTCAGCAGCCTTGAGCGCCAATGGTTCGCTTACATCCGTGGGCACAAAATGTGTGCCGGACGGAAGCGCATTGAGAATAATTAGATCTTTTTCGCCGCCGCCGCAGCCGAGCGCAATGAGAGTGCCATCCATGTGCGACCACTGTCCTGCCAACGTCACCGCCGCCGCTTGGTAAGGAGCTGCTATATCAGCAGGAGGTGCATATTGCGCATGCAATTTTAACCATAGATCAGCTTGGCGTGATGTTTCATAATGAAATTTCGCGGCGATGTTTCGTTGCCGTAAACAATCTGCGCGATGGCTTTCTACTTGCGCGAGCGATTGGCCCGGGTGGATGACGGCCTTCATCGGCCTTTTTGAGATTCTTCTGCGGGCGGCTGTTCGGTGCCGCCAATTTTCAATTTCTTTTCCGTATGTTCAGCGAAAAAAACATATAGAACTAAATACACCATCACGCCAGTCACCGAAACATACATCCAAATCGGCCATGTCCAACGTGCAATACGGCGATGACGATCGAAACGATCACGCAGGGCATGGTTTATGGTAATGAAAACCAAAGGTAAAATCACCACGGCAAGTATGATGTGCGTGATGAGGATGAAATAATACAGATAATTAACCCAATCTGTGGGATGCCTCAACACCGTGTGCGCGTGCGAGGCGTAGTGATACCAAAGATAACACGCAAGAAAAACCGCCGAGGTGCTGAAGGCCGCGATCATGCAGCGCTTGTGCGCCGTACGATTCCCCCTTTTAATAAAAATAAAACCCATCAAAAGAAACAGAGAGGCCAGGCCGTTAAGCGAGGCATTAATTGCGGGCATTTGATCAACAGTCATTTTAATTGTTTGAGTGCTATTTCAATTTGTTGCAGCAAATTAGTGGCGTCGTGTTCAAATGATTTCCGAACACGCCCCTTCGCGTCCACTAGAATATAGAGGCTGCTATGCACGAAGAGATCGTTTGGGTTATCACGTTTACCGGCTTCTTTGGGGACGGAAATTAGCTTCAGATCATCCACAGCTAGCCGCATGAGGTCGACTTTGGAGCCGGTTAGAAAATGCCAGTTTCCATCATTGCTGCCGTGGGCTTTGGCAAAAGCATTCATTACTTCGGGCGTGTCATGCGCGGGGTCGGTGGTCAGGGATACGTAACGAATTGTTTTTGGCAGACTTTTACGAAGCTCGGCAAGAGTTTGGGTCATGTGCGGACATACGGTGGGGCAACGAGTGAAGATGATATCTGCCAACCATGGTTGGCCTTTTAAATCGCTGAGAACAATTTCCGCACCGAATTGGTTGGTCAGCGTGAATGGTTGGATAGTGCTAATTTCCGGCAGCACAGGTTGTTCAGGTGGGCTGCGGAGTTCCTGCCGGTTACGCGTTCCGATCACCAGCGTGGCCGTCATTACCGCAGCGAGAAAGCCGAACAGGCTCCATTTGATGATTTGTCTGGTATCGCGATTGCTCATCGCTGACCTGTTGTGGCCGGTTATTTTGCCGCCGCAAGGTTTTTCTTGCGTGAATTTTTAGCGTCCGTGCTCTTTGTCTCGAGCCATATTTTGAAATCTTTTTTGCTCACAATTTTGAGGTAACCATTCATTGAGCCGTGGCCATCGCCGCAGAGTTGAGCACAGGTGATCAGGAAGACGTGCTCGCCGTCCTTGTTAGTTTGCTTTGGATCCAGGTATTTCGTTTTGACTTCAAAATGTATCGGCAATTGAAGTCCGGGAATGGCGTCTTTGCATACGCGTAACGGGAGGACCTTGAATGAGTGAATCACGTCCATCGATGTAATCTTCAACGCCACCGCAGTGTCTGCTGGCACAACAATAGCACCTTTGCGATCTTTGGCTGCCAGCACCAAGACGTCATCAATGGATGTGTCATTGGGATTCAGGCCGAACGGGTTGTTCGATTTGTCAGCAAAGCGAATGTCCTGCTGGGCAAAAACTTTATCATTTCCTGCATAGCGCGCGCTCCAGTCGAATTGCTTTGCCAATATATGAATTTCAAGACCGGTATCATCTTTGGCGTTCGCTTTAATTTCGGCGAGTTTGACGTCGTTCATCACTTCTCCCCAAAGAGGAATGGCGAAACAAAAAACCAGTACCACCTCGGCGGCGATCACCCCATATTCGGCTAATGTGGTCCAGAGTTTAGATTTTGCCCCGTGGTAATCTGCCTTCGGGTGAATGGATTCATTAAACTTGAACAAGCAAACCAGAAAATAAATTGTCCAACCCACAAAAAGAACTGCCATCAGAATGTGTACGAACACGATCATACGGTCAACATTCCATCCGTGCTCGGTAATGGGCGGTGGTGACTTGAACAATTCCGTCATGGTATAGGTCACCGTGTCATCAAGCTTTGTAAAAGTGTGGGTGTCATTGACTTTTGCGGAGTTCACAAGTAGCACAGCCAAGACCACGCCAGCAACGGCACCGCCAATAAGTCCAATATACTTTTTATTCATGAAAAATTAAACGGTTGGGGATTCATCTTCGAATTCCACGCTGGCC
This sequence comes from Verrucomicrobiia bacterium, assembly GCA_963583525.1. Taxonomy (GTDB): domain Bacteria; phylum Verrucomicrobiota; class Verrucomicrobiia; order Limisphaerales; family UBA1100; genus JACNJL01. The sequence goes on from CAUZWB010000092.1 coordinate 5,511, forward strand.
AACCGCATGCTGCGGCGGATAATAAAAATGAAAAATCCGGCAATGCCGGTCAGCGTTCCGCCCACCACAATTAGCAGGGTGAAAATGCCGGCATTCATGCCATCTGCCATTGGGGCATCTGATTCACCAAAACATGTAGCGCAGGCATTGGCATTTTGTTCAAGAAAGAACATTCCAGCCAACGCAAGGTAACCGATGTCTTTTGTTTTTTTCAGCATTCGGCGGCCATAAAAGAACAGTCCGATGCCCATAGCAAAAAAGACGAGGCCGATTACCAACGATGCCATTTCTCCAGAAGAGCGGTATTCTTGAACCCCCCAACCGCCTACGCCCAGGCCGAGCAAGATGGATGCGGTCACAAAAATTAAATGAAATGTTTTCAGCGACATTATTGTTTCTCGGGTGTTTCTATTGGTTCCGGTTTGCCGACATGGTTCCACGTATTTTCAGCATGGCCAGGTTTGTTCGCATCAATTTCGCTGCCCACTGTGAGCACCATCATGCCAATTAGAAAAATCACAGTGCAACCCAGAGTAAGTGAAATAGTTTTCAAGTTGATGTCCCATTTCAAATGCATAAAAATATAAATTACTGCGCTGGCTTTCACGACCGCCACCGTGAGGGCAAAAATAATAGCGTGGGTAAAATCCTTAAACACCCCCATCAAATCTGCAGCGAAAGTGATCATTGTGCCAGCAATGAGAATGCCGCCCACCAAGTAAATCAGTGGGATGAATTTTTTCTTGTAATATTCTGGTGAGTGATTGTCTGACATAAGCCGGTTAAAAAAGATAGAGTATGGGGAACAGAAAGATCCAGACCAAGTCGACAAAATGCCAGAACAAGCCGGTGATCTCAATACGATTTGTGAATTGCACGGGATTTTTTTCGTAAACGCGGCGGCTCACGGGCAGCAGGTGGTAAAGCATAACGAGAATGCCTCCTAACACGTGCAGCGCGTGCAGTCCGGTGAGGGTGTAGTATGTGGCGAAAAATGTACTGTGCGCCGGCTCGTAACTCGAGAGACGGCTGATATCTTCTCTGGCTATGGTGATGCGGTGGTGTGCATGCGCGTCGCTGTGAGCATGGTTGCCGTCGTGTTTTGCTTCAGCAAATTTAACTGTGGCGCGGCTCGCGTGTTTGTCTTCTGAGGATTCGCGGTCCCATGTGCCGTGTGCCGGAACGAGGATGATTGCTTTGATGTCCTTGTCACGGAAGGTGTCCCGATAATGGCCTTGCTTGTAAACCGGTCGTCCGTCTTGGTCGTATCGGATGCTTTTATCTTTTTCTTTTTCAATATTTTTCCGGTCATGCCGCCAGGCGAATGCGTGGCTCCAAAACGGGATCCCCCATGCCTCGTCAATTGAATGCTCAATATTATTGGAATCGATATAGGCCACAATGTGCCCATCGAGTGGTCGGTCTTTCAGCTCAACTCTGTCAGCGTTTTCTTTGGTGGGGTCATAACGATCTTCCCAAATACCTTTTTGCTGATCTTCAAATTTTTCTCCGAGGACGTCGGTGAAGACTTTGCTTGCGGATTCGTTGGTGACAAAGGTCACATCGTAGTGTGTGAATTTGGCGGGCCATTCGTAGCTCCATTTGACTGCAAGAAAAATGAAGGCAAAGATGACGGTGGCCCATTTCCATTTACGAAAACCTTTCCAGTCGTTGAGTTTCAGGCAGACCCACGCCATCACGATGGTCGCGGAGGAGGCGATGAGGATGAGCGTGTTGAATGCGCCCACCCATTGGTTCATCAACCCCATACTCCATGTGCCGGGTTCGGCACCCACGCGCAGCAGTACGTAAGCGGAAAACAGCGCGCCGAAGAGCATTACTTCCGAAGCCAGAAAAAGCCAGATGCCTGCTTTGCCGTTGTACAGG
>CAUZWB010000093.1:0-7358 GCA_963583525.1 Verrucomicrobiia bacterium
TGAAACCTTTTTTGGCGCACAACTGTTTGGCCGTCGGTTCGTCGATCGCTTGGTTGACATTGGCGAACACGCCGAGCTGCATTAAGTCGGCGATGAGTTGGAAAGGCTTGCGCCGGATGGCTTCGGCCAGTTCGCGCACCATAATCGGTGGCTTGAGCGTGATGACCGGTGCGTCGGCTTTGGCGACGTAGCGAGGCTTGGCCGGTTGCGCGGCGCGTTTGTCGCTGGGTTTGTCGGCGGGTTTCTTTTTGTCCTCCTTCTTGTCACGCCTCCCACGAGCATCTCGGCGGGCGGGCATATTGCCGAGATCGATAAACCCAATTTTTTCGCCAACCTTTGGCCCGGCGGGCTGTGATGGTTTGGTCGGTTCAGCGGGGGCTTCCGGTTTGGCATCGACCGTTGACGCATCCTCGATAGTTTCCTCTACAGCAGTTTCAGCGGGAGGTTCCTCTTTGGGTTCAGGCTCCGTTTCGGGTTCAAGTTCTGGTTGAGGTTCGGGTTCGACTTCGGGTTCCGGTTCCGGTTCCGGAGCTACGATGATGACGGGGCCGCTTTCGACCGGTTTTTCAGCTTCAGCTTTTTCGGCGGCTTCGGCGGCAGCTTCGGTCTCGGCGGGGGCAAGTGCCTTGGCGATTTCCTGTTCGAGGTATTCGCCGGTGATCTTGTCCAGCGAGCTGGATGCAACGCGCGCATTGGCGATGCCAAGGTCCTTGGCTTTGGCCAGTACCTCTTTGCTCTGGATACCCAGCTTCTTGGCAATGTCGTAAATGCGTACGGGCATAAGTGGCTTTAAGCAGTCTCGGTTTCGGCGTTGGACTCGTCGTCAGTGTCGGGTGTTTCGGTGGGTGCGGTTTCCCCGCTGGACTCCGCTTCGGGTTCGGTTTCTTCAACCACGGGTTTTTCGGCGGCTTCAACCGGTTCGGTTTCTGCCTGTTCGATGGCCTCCGGTTCGGCGGCAATTTCTTCTTCAGCGGTCGCTTCAGTTGCTTCCATTGCATCTGCCTCATCTTCCTCATCCGCAGAGGCGCTGTCTTTAAGTGAGGCAAGGGCGGTCATAATCGTTTCCGCGTGCGGGGCGAGGTCGGGGATTTCCGCGAGGTCGGCGGCTTCGGCTTGTTGCAAATCGGCCACGGAATGGAATCCGCTTTGGACAAGCGTTTGCGCAAGGGCATCGTCGATGCCGGGCAGAGCGGTCATCGCCGCCACGGCGCTGGCGACTTGGTCGTCGAAGGAGACGACTTCCACCTTGTCGGCCTCGATGTCGATGTGCCAGCCGACGAGCTTTTGGGCGAGGCGCGCGTTTTGGCCGCGCTTGCCGATGGCGAGTGAAAGCTGGTCTTCGTTGACAAAAACCTGAATGCGTTTGTTGGCCTCATTGATTTTGAGTCTTTGGATTTCCGCCGGCTTGAGGGCTTCAACCACAAACGTGTTGATATCCGAACTCCAGTGGATGATATCCACCTTTTCGTTGTTCAGCTCGCGCACGATATTTTTCACGCGTTGACCGCGCAAGCCCACGCACGCACCGACGGGATCCACCCGGCTATCGGCCGAATGCACAGCGAGCTTGGTGCGCCAGCCCGGCTCGCGGGCGACGGCGATGATTTCCACCGTGCCATCGGCGATCTCGGTGACTTCCTGTGTGAAGAGTTTGATGACAAAATTCGGGTCGGCTCGGGAGAGAATAATTTCCGGGCCACGTCCGGTTTCCTCGACGGCTTTGACGTAGCAACGCAGTTGCTCGCCTGGCTGATATTCCTCGATGGGCACCCGCTCGCGGTTGGGCAGCAGCGCCTCGTACCGTCCGAGGTCGATGATGACATCACTGCGCTCAAAGCGCCGGACGGTGCCGCGCACGATATCGCCGGTGCGGTCTTTGAATTCCTCAAAGATGAGCGCCTTCTCAGCGCGCCGAATATATTGCTTGAGATTTTGATTGGCGTACTGCGCGGCGATGCGGCCGAAACCGGCGGGGGTGACTTCTTTCTCAATCTCGTCGCCGGCCTTGGCGTCTTCCTTGAACTTCATCGCGTCGAAGCGCGAAATTTCGTCCTGCTCATTCTGCACGCGATCCACCACGAGCAAGCGCGCGAAGGCACGGATTTCCCCGGACTTGGGATCAGTCTCCACCCGCAAATCGCGACTGGCGCCGACGGCCTTTTTTGCCGCAGCGAGAATCGACTCGTTAATCGCCTCAGTCAGCGCCTCGCGGCTGATGCCTTTTTCTTTTTCGTAAAAATCCAGCAGAGCCAAAAACTCCGCGCTGTTTATGCCTTTATCCATATTTTTGGCGCCTTTCACAGGTGGGTTTTTCGGGGTTAGCCCGGCACTTTGACCCCACTGGGGGAACAAAAAAGCCGGTCAAAAACCGACTTGCCGCAGCTGGCGCTCCAGCTAAAACCTACCTGTCCCGAAGAGGGTAGGCGCGTGTTGGGGCAGCGTCAAGGGCAAACGAACCGCTTGCAGGCAGGGGCGCAGGACGGTAAACTCGCCGAATGAGCGATCGCGAAGATGACCCCACGCCGCCTGTTTTGCCCCAGAATTCACAGCCCTATCCCCGTTCAACCGGCGCGGGGCGTTGGGTGTTTATGTTCCTGTTTTTAACGCTGGCGGGCATCTTGTTGCTGGGCGGCTGGTTTGTTTCTTCCGTGGGTGAGGCGATGGATTCGCTGGCGGTACCCACGGATCTTTACACCGAAACCATCGTGCGCAGTGGCGACACTGAGGAGCGCATCGCCATCGTGCCCGTCACCGGCGTCATCACCAGCTACGGCCTCAGTGCGGAGCAAAATATGGTGACGCGCATCAAGAAACAATTCGATCTCGCCGCCGCCGATGAACGCATCAAGGCCGTGGTGCTGCGCATCGATTCCCCCGGCGGCGAAGTGCTCGCTTCCGATGAAATCCACAACGCCATCGTGGAATTCCAAACCGACACCGGTAAACCCGTCATCGCCTCGATGGGCGGGATGGCGGCGTCCGGCGGTTATTACGTCGCCGCTCCGTGCCGGCTCATTGTCGCAAACAAACTCACCATCACCGGCTCCATCGGTGTCATTATGCAATCAATGAATTTACATGGGCTGATGGATAAAGTCGGGGTGCAAGCCGTCACGTTTAAAAGCGGCGCCAACAAAGATATGCTTTCGCCCTTCAACCCGCCGGAGGCCACCAGCGAAGAGCAGCAAAAAATCCTGCAGGATTTCATCGATTCCACTTACGAACAATTCGCCTCCATCGTCGAGACAGGCCGCGAAAAGAAAGGCCACCGCGATACCAAACATGCCACCGAATTAGTCGCCGATTGGAAGGACTACGCCGACGGCCGCATCCTCACCGGCGCGCAGGCGCTCGAGCACGGCATGGTGGACAAGCTCGGCAACCTCGACGCCGCCATCCGCCTCGCCGAAGATGTCACCGGCATTCCCACGGACACCGCCCGCCTCGTGCGGCACGATCCGCCCGTGAATTATTTGGGCCTCTTCAGCCTCTTCACCAAAAGCAGCACCCCGCCCGCGGGGAGCACTGTGAAGGTCGATCTCGGTCTCACCCCCATTTCCCTTCGGCCCGGTTTGCCCTACTACATTGCCCCCCATCTTTTTGCCCAATAGTTTTTTGAAAAACGTCCATCTCATCCAGCACCCCCTCGCACAAGCACGGCTCGCCACCTTGCGCGATAAAACCACGCCGCACCCCGAATTTCGCCGCGCCCTTGGCCAGCTTGGGCTGCACTTGTTGCACGAAGCCACCGCAGATTTGGCTGTGAAAAAAAAGCGTGTCCGGACGCCACTCGGCCCCGCGCCCGCCACCGTGCCCGCGCGCGAAATCCTGCTCGTGCCAATCCTCCGCGCCGGCCAAGGGCTCATCACCCTCGCCGATCAAATCCTCCCCGAAGCCCGCATCGGCTACCTCGGCATTGCCCGCAACGAAACCACCCTCCAACCTGAATGGTATTTGGAAAAACTCCCCGCGCGCTTGGGCCGGTTTGAAGTGCTCCTCATCGACCCCATGCTCGCCACCGCCGGCAGCGCCATTGCCGCCGGTCAACTGTTGCAAAAGCGCGGCGCAAAACATCTCCGCTTTATCCACGCCTTAGCTGCCCCGGAAGGCCTCCGCGCATTGCGGCGGCATTTTCCAAAAAACCAAATTTACACCGCCGCCCTCGACAGTCACCTCGACGAAAACGGCTACATTATCCCCGGCCTCGGGGACGCGGGTGATCGTAGTTTCGGATGTTAATAAATGATCATACCAGAGGGTTTCTTTGTTTATTCCTGTCTATTTGCTTGCTCCGAGAGGTGAATTGATTAGCTTTCCCGCGCATGGCTACTGCCCGCAAAAAAACTACCCAAAAGACTGCCCAAAAGGCACCCAAGAAAACCGCCAAGAAAAAGGCGGCGGCAAAAAAGCGTGCGCCCGCGAAAAAGAAGGCCGCCAATAAAAAATCAACGAGCCGGGGCAAGCCCAAACCCATCTCGGTGATTTCGCACATCAAACAACCCAGCCACGCGCGGGGTTCGTACGGCGAAAATTCGGCCATCAATATTTATCTCAAGGAGATTGCTCAGACCCCGCTGATCAAGCCCGCCGAGGAAGTGGTGCTCGCCGCGCGCATCAAGAAGGGCGACGAGGAGGCTGAACAAGATCTGATCAAAGCGAATCTTCGGCTCGTCGTGAAAATCGCCCGCGACTACGACGGCCTCGGTCTACCCTTACTGGACCTCATCGAGGAAGGCAACTTGGGACTGATGAAAGCCGTGAAACGCTTTGACCCCAGCAAGGGCGGCAAGCTTTCCACCTACGGCTCGTGGTGGATTAAGCAATCCATAAAACGCGCACTCTCAAACAAATCCAAAACCATTCGCTTGCCCGTGCATTTGGTGGATAAAATTTCCAAAATGCGCCTCGCATCCATTAAGTTGCAGGAACACCTCGGCCGCGAACCCACCGACGAGGAGATCGCCGAAGAGATGCATCTGCCGCCTGCCAAGGTGATGCAGCTGCGCACTGCCGCCATCCGACCCGCCTCGCTTGATGCGCCGTTGGGCGATGCCGCCGAGCCGGATACTCTCGCCGATGTGGTCGAAGATGATCACATGCACACGCCTTACGAGGATTTGGAGGATAAGACAGTGGTTGCGATGTTGCATAAAATGCTTGGTAGCATCGACAATCGTGAAGCGGATATTTTGCGCTATCGCTTCGGCTTCGGCGAGGGCGGCGAAATGCGCACACTCGAAGATGTCGGCAAAAAATTCGGCGTCACCCGCGAACGCGTCCGGCAAATCCAAAACATCGCCCTCGGCCGATTGCGCCGCTTGATTACCAAGTTCGAACATATCGAGAACCATCACTGATGAGCAAAGTTAATGCCGCCGATTTAGAGGCCGCCATCCGCAATGTGCCCGATTTTCCCAAGCCGGGCATTCAATTCAAAGACATCACCCCCGTCCTCGGCGATGCCGCGCTCTTTGCCGGCTCCATCGATCTGCTTGCCTCACATCATGCTGATTCGCGTATCGACGCCGTGGTGGGCATCGATGCCCGCGGCTTTATCTTTGCCGCTGCCGCCGCGCTCCAGCTCAATACCGGCTTTGTGCCTATCCGCAAAAAGGGCAAGCTTCCGTACAAAACCATTGAAGAAAATTTCTCACTCGAATACGGCGAAGACACCGTGGCCATCCACGAGGACGCCCTGAAACCTGGCGCGCGCGTGCTGCTCCTTGATGACCTTCTTGCCACTGGCGGCACTGCCGCTGCTGCTGCCAAGCTTGTGCGCAACGTCGGCGCGGAAATTGTCGAGATCGGTTTCCTCATTGAGCTTAGCTTCCTCAACGGGCGCGAAAAACTCGACGGCCACCCCATCCACTCCGTCATCACTTATTAAGCGATGTCCCGCACCGCAGTCTTCCCGCTGCGCGATTACGATCTCGCTGCCACGCTTACCTCCGGCCAAGCCTTCCGCTGGCGCGAGGCAAATGGCCCTGTTATCGAATGGGAAAACATCATCGCCGGTCGCTGGGTGCGCCTCCATGTAAAAGACAAGCAACTTCACGCCCAAACCGCTAAACCACAGAAGGATTGGCAATGGCTCACTGACTACCTTCAGCTTGAGGTGAACCTAAAAAAAATCCTCGCTGCTTTCCCCAAGGACGATCCCCATCTTGCCGCTGCCAGGAAAACCTGCCGTGGCCTGCGCCTGCTCAAGCAGGATCCATGGGAAACCCTTGCCGGCTTCATTTGCTCCTCCAACAAACGCATCGTCCAAATCCAACAAATCATCGCTGACCTTTGCGACCGCTTTGGCGAACCCATCCACGAAGGTTGGCAAACCTTTCCCACTGCCGCCCGCCTTGCTTCATTGACCGAGGCCGACCTGCGCGATTGCCGCATGGGTTACCGCGCCAAATACCTCCACGCCACCGCCACGATGATCGCCGCCAACGAAATCGACCTCCCAGCCATCGCCGCCTTAAATTATGAATCCGCCAAGGCTGAGCTCCAGCGCCTCCCCGGCATCGGCCCCAAGGTTGCTGACTGCATCCTCCTCTTCGCCTACGCCCATCCCCAAGCCTTCCCACTTGATACCTGGATAATAAAAGCCCTGCGCCAACTATACTTTCCCCGCCGCAATCCCACCCCCAAGCAGTTGCATGCATTCATCCAGAAACACTTCGCCCCCCACCACGGCTACGCCCAGCAGTATTTGTTTCACCATGTGCGCACGCAGGGAGGGTTGTTGGGGGAAACCAGCGAAGAGTAATCTGAGGCTGTCTTATAAATCCAAACCCAATCCACCTTGGAGGGACGAGCCCGCCCGGAATCCCGAGCCACCACCTTCAGAGACGTGCATCAAGATCACCAAGGCGCTCAAAGATTTTCACGGGGAGGATTGATTTCTTTGTGAGGTTGGGGTCTTCAGCCACCCCCAACAGCTTGCCCGCGCCATCATTAACCCGAGTTTCCCCATTGTATTAATGGGCGGAAGTTCGGGTTATGCGCCTTTTTTCTCCGCATCGATTTCGGCTTGGAGCTCCGCCTTAAACTCCGCCTCAAACTCCGCCTCGCGTTGTGCTTCCAGCTCGGCTGCGGCCTGCTTGGCAGCTTCCTCAGCCGCCAGCATGGCAGCCGCCTTCTCAGCAGCCAGTTTTTCGGCCTTCGCCTCTTCGCGAGCCCTGCGCTTATCCGCTTTCTTTAGTTCGCGCTCTCTGCGCCTGTAATCTTTACTTGGTGTAGAAGCCATTGGATATTCTTTATCGTTGCAGGAATCGCTTACCTATAGCGTTTCGGCGCCGATGCAAATCCATATCGCGGCCGCCACGTTAATCCAAGCGGACTTTCACGGCGAGGAATAATTA
>CAUZWB010000094.1:0-7355 GCA_963583525.1 Verrucomicrobiia bacterium
GGCGAAGACCACTTGCAGCATCGCGCGATTGTTGCCGGAAGCTTCGAGGAAATTGCTGGGCACCATATCCACCAACGGCTGAAGCGGGCCGCGCTTTTGGGTTTCGGCAGCGACATCGCTGCGTTTGGCCACGTCGGATTTATATTGTTCCTGAAGTTGCAGTCGCGTTTCCTCTGGAAGTTTCTTGCCGGGGTTGATGGTGTTGACGACGAGCAAACCGATCGTGACCGCCACGGCAGTGGTGGCGAGGTAAAGGCCGATGGTTTTGCCGCCCATCCGCGAAAGTTTTTTGAAATCCGAAAGCGACGCCACGCCGCACACGAGCGAGGCGAGCACCAGCGGCATCGCAATGAGCTTGAGGAGGTTTAGAAAAATTTTACCGAAGGGGGCGATCCAATCCGCCGTGAACGAGCCCCAACCCCAGTTCGCAGCGGCGATCCCGTATAGTATACCCAGCAAAAGGCCGAGGATGATTTGCCAGTGCAATTTTTTGTACCAAGCCATTTCGCCGCCGAGTCTACGGGCGGGGGTGCCTCAGCAAAAGGGCAAAAATCTTGAGTAATAATCCATTTGCGGGCATTCTCCCGCGCCCTTAAGAGAATTAGGAGGGAATTTGGAAACAAGATGCGAACAGTGAATATAGGCATAATCGGCGGCGGCACGGTGGGTGGCGGCGTGGTGCAGGCGTTGCGGCGGAATGGCGCGCTGATGGCGAGCCGCCTTGGCGTGCGCTTGCGTGTGGCGCGAATCGCGGTGCGGAGCCCTCGCAAAAAGCGCGCGGTGAAGTTGCCGGCAAATTTGTTGACGACCGATTGGCGCGAGATTGTTGAGGATCCGAAAATCGATTTGGTGGTGGAATTGATGGGCGGCACGACGACCGCCAAGGACGTAGTGCTCGCGGCGTTGCGTGCGGGCAAGCCGGTGGTGACGGCGAACAAAGCGTTACTGGCGTTCCACGGCGAAAAACTTTTTGCGGCTTCGGAGAAGAGCGGCGCGAATCTTTATTACGAAGCCAGCGTGGCGGGGGGGGTTCCGATTATTAAATTATTACGCGAAGGGCTCATCGGCAATCGCGTCACCGAGCTTTACGGTATCCTTAATGGCACGTGCAATTTTATCCTCACGCAAATGCAGGAGAACGGAATGGGCTTCGACGAGGCGGTGGCCGATGCGCAGGTGCAAGGCTTCGCCGAGGCGGATCCCTCAACGGATGTGGACGGCCACGATGCCGCGCACAAGGTCGGCATTCTCGCTTCGCTCGCGCACGGTTTTTGGGTGAAGCCCAAGCGCGTGTACACCGAGGGCATCCGCCACGTGACGCTGCAGGATTTGGCGTTTGCCGATCAATTGGGCTATTGCATCAAATTGCTCGGCACGGTAAAAGCCACCAAAAACGCGCCGGTGCAGGTGACGATGTATCCCGCGCTCGTCCCCAAAGGCCACGTGCTCGCAAGCGTGGGCGGCGTGTATAATGCAATTTATTTGAAGGGCGATGTGCTCGGCGACACACTTTATTATGGCCAAGGCGCGGGACAGGACGCTACGGCCAGCGCCGTGCTGGGCGACATCGCCGATGCGGCGCTGGATTTGAAGCACGATTCGCCCGAGCGCGTGCGGGCCTTCACGCCGCACGAAGCGAATGGTGAGGTCGGCGCGATTGATGACGTGGTGAACAGCTATTATTTGCGGCTCAATGTGTTGGACCGTCCGGGCGTGCTCAATCAAGTGGCGTCGACTTTAGCCAAAGCCAAAATCAGCATCGCGTCCGTGCTGCAACCGGAAGGGCAGAAAGGCAAAAATGTTTTGCTCGCGCTGATGCTGCACGCCGCGCCCGAGGCTTCGATGGCGAATGCGCTAAAAGCAATTCGCAAACTTTCGGCGGTGAAAAAACCCACGATGATTCGCGTAGAAAATTTTGATTAACAAACAATGAGCAGTGAACACAAAAACGCCGCCGGTTGGCGCGGCATCATTCGAGGCTATCGCGAGCATCTCGCGGTCGGGCCGGAAACACCGATCATCAGTTTGCACGAGGGCAACACGCCGTTGATTCGCGTGCCGAATTTCGTGGAGGCCATCGGCGGCGCGTTTGATTTATATCTGAAATACGAGGGGCTTAATCCCACGGCGTCCTTCAAGGATCGCGGTATGACGATGGCCGTCACCAAAGCCAAGGCGCGCGGCGTGCAAGTGATCGCCTGTGCCAGCACGGGCAACACCAGCGCCAGCGCCGCCGCTTATGCCGCGCGCGCGAAAATGAAATGCGTGGTGCTCATCCCCGAAGGCAAAATCGCCCGCGGCAAGCTCGCCCAAGCGTTGATGTACGGCGCGACCACACTGCAAATGCCCGGCAACTTCGATGACGCGCTGACGATCGTGCGCGAGTTGTGCGCCGATGGCGTGGTGGAAGTGGTGAACAGCATCAACCCCCATCGCATCGAAGGCCAAAAGACGGCGGCGTTTGAAATTTGCGACGCGCTCGGCGACGCGCCGGATATGCACGTGCTGCCCGTGGGCAACGCCGGCAACATCTCGGCGTATTGGAAAGGCTACCGCGAATACGCCGACGCCGGCCACAGCGACACGCTGCCGCGCATGATGGGTTTCCAAGCCGCCGGCGCCGCGCCGTTTGTGGCCGATGCATTTGTGGACAATCCCGAAACCGTCGCCAGCGCCATCTGCATTGGTAAACCCGCCAGTTGGCAGCCAGCCAAAGCCGCGCTTCAATTTTCCGCCGGTGCGATTGACAAAGTCACCGATGAGGAAATTCTAACCGCGTATCAAATGATCACCGCGCAAGAAGGCATCTTCGTGGAGCCCGCATCGGCGGCCGCACTTGCCGGAATTATCAAACTCCAAAACGCCGGCAAAATCGCCGAAGGCAGCATCGTTGTAGCGACGATGACGGGGCACGGTTTGAAAGATCCCGACAATGCAGTGGCGCACGCGAAGGTTGAAGCCACGACGGTGGAACCGACGTTGGATGCGGTGAAAGCTGCAATCGGAATTTAACGATGGCACTCATTGTTCAAAAATATGGCGGTTCTTCCGTCAAGAATACTGAGCGGATTAAAAACGTTGCGGCGCGTGTTGGCACGTTTCGGCTTCGGGGTGATAAAGTTGTGACGGTTGTCTCGGCGATGGGCGGGGTGACGGATAATCTTGTGAAGATGGCGCGGGAAATTAATCCGATGCCCAATGATCGCGAGATGGATATGCTGTTGGCGACCGGCGAGCAGACGACGATTTCGCTGTTGGCGATGGCGTTGCATTCGCTGGATATGCCGGCGGTTTCGTTGACTGGCGCTCAAGCGGGCATTGTGACCGATGGCGTGCACTCGAAAGCAAAAATTCAAAACATCACGCCGGGTCAAGTGCACGCGATGCTGGAAAAAGGAAAAGTGGTCATCGTGGCCGGATTTCAGGGGCAGACGAGCGACGGGCGCATCACGACGCTGGGGCGCGGGGGATCGGACTTGACGGCGATTGCGTTGGCTTCGGTGTTGAAGGCGGATTTGTGCCAGATTTATACGGACGTGGATGGCGTGTACACGGCCGATCCGCGGGTGGTGCCGAATGCGCGGAAGTTGAATGAGATTTCTTATGATGAAATGATGGAGCTGGCCAGCCTCGGCACAAAGGTGATGCAAAGCCGGTCAGTGGAGTTTGCCAAAAAGTTTAATGTAAAATTTGAAGTGCGATCGAGCCTTAACAATAATCCAGGAACAATGGTGATGGAAGAAACAGAAAGTATGGAAGCGGTGGTCGTACGCGGCGTGTCGCTGGATAGCAATCAGGCAAAGATGACCGTAACGGCGGTGCCGGATAAACCGGGGCACGCGGCGCGAGTCTTCACCGCGCTGGCGGAGGCGGCGGTGAATGTGGATATGATTGTGCAGAACGTCAGCCACGGAACGGCCACGCCGGCGACGGATATTTCGTTTACCGCCGATGCTACGGATCTCCCGCGCGCGCGGCAGGTGATTGCCGACCTCAAAGGCGAGATCGGCTACGCTTCTGTGGAAGGCGACGAGACGATTGCAAAAGTATCGGTGGTGGGCGTGGGCATGCGCACGCATCCGGGCGTGGCGGCGAAGGTGTTTGAAACACTCGGCATTGCAAATATCAATATCGGAATGATTTCCACCAGCGAAATTAAAATCTCAGTGGTGGTGGAGGCCAGCCAAGGCGAGGAAGCAACGCGCGTGTTGCACGAGGCATTTTTTGGAGACGACAAAGAGGGTTGAAAAATGGCCGGCCCCATCAGCCAATTCATCCAGCACCACTATCGCCATTTCAACGCGGCCTCATTGGGGGATGCGGCGGAGGGGTACGTGCGATTGCTGGAAGGCGGCGGCAAAATGTTGGTGACGCTCGCGGGTGCAATGAGCACGGCGGAGCTGGGGCTGTCGCTGGCGGAGATGATTCGGCGCGATAAAGTGCACGGTATTTGCTGTACGGGCGCCAATCTTGAGGAGGATTTGTATAACCTCGTGGCGCACGATTTTTATGAGCGCGTGCCGCATTATCGCGATCTTTCCCCGAAGGACGAACAGGCGCTGCTCGACCGCCAGCTCAATCGCGTGACCGATACGTGCATCCCCGAGGAGGAAGCAATGCGGCGCCTGCAAACCAAAATCCGTCCGCGCTGGCACGCGGCAGCCGCTGCCGGTGAAGGGAAATTTCCGCACGAGTTTTTGTTTGAAAGTTTATTGAGCGGCGAGCTGGAGGAGTTTTATCAAATCGATCCGGCGGATAGTTGGATGCTCGCCGCCGCACAAAAAAATTTACCGATGTTCGTGCCCGGCTGGGAAGACAGCACGATGGGCAATATGTTTGCCAGCGAATTGATCCTCGGCAATTTGACCAGCCCGCGCGCAGTGCGTGGCGGCATTGAATACATGGTGGAACTGGCGCGTTGGTACGAGGCCACCACGGCGAAAACTCCTCTGGGGTTTTTCCAAATCGGCGGCGGCATCGCGGGTGATTTTCCAATCTGCGTCGTGCCGATGTTGGAACAGGATGTGCAGCGCGAAGGCGTGCGCAAGTGGGCGTACTTCTGCCAGATCAGCGATTCGACCACCAGCTACGGCAGCTACTCCGGCGCCGTGCCCAACGAAAAAATCACGTGGGGTAAACTGGAAGTGGACACGCCAAAATACGTAATCGAAAGTGACGCGACAATTGTGGCGCCTTTAATTTTCGCGCACGTGTTGGGGTGGTAATTTAAACGTCAGTGGAGCCGTCTCGCCGTTCGAGTTGGATGACCTTTTTTTTGATGATTTCCAATTGCTTGGTCAGCGCATAGCTGGCTTCGTAGAGGGCTTCCTGTGTTTCGGTGTCGTCGAGCGAGGCGATGGTGGGGTTGAGTTCCATCATTTCGAGGGCGATGGTTTTGCAGTGGGTCTTAATTTTTTCGCTGGCTTCGGGGCGGGTCATGGGAGGGGGAATGTCCAATGTCCAAGAACCAATGTCCAAGGAAATCTAAAATCCCAATGACCCATTGGGGCTTAATACGTCGCTCGTCCGCCGGAAAGGTCAAACACCCCACCCGTGGTGAACGAGCAATCCTCGCTGGCGAGCCAGGCGACCAGCGCAGCGGCTTCGTCGACTTCGCCGAACCGGTTCATTGGGATTTTGCTGAGCATATAATCGATGTGCTCTTGGGTGCATTGCTCGAGGATCTCGGTTTGGATGACGGCGGGGGTGATGCAGTTGACGCTGATGCCGTCGGTGGCGAGTTCTTTGCCGAGGCTTTTTGTGAGGGCGATGACGCCCGCCTTGGCAGCGCTGTAGGCACTGGCTTTGGGGTTGCCTTCTTTGCCGGCGATGGAGGCGGTGTTGATGATGCGTCCGTAGCCGCGTTCGCGTAAGTGCGGCACGACGGCTCGGCAGCAGATGAACACGGCGTTGAGGTCCACATCGATGACGCGGCGAAATTCTTCGACGGGATATTCCCAAGTGGGATAGTTGCCGCCGGCGATGCCGGCGTTGTTGCAGAGGATGTCAATGTGGCCGAGCGCGGTGATGGTGTTTTCGGTGGCGGCAGCGACGGCATCGGCATCGGTGAGCTCGACGGTTTGAGTGTCGACAGTGCCGTGTTCGGACAGCGATGCCCTGGCTTCAGCGGCGGCTTGGGGATCGATATCCCAAAGGCTGACGCTGGCGCCGGATTGGAGGAGTCGCCGGGCGATAGCATAGCCGATGCCGCGGGCGCCGCCGGTGACAATGGCGTTTCGATTGGAAAGATCGATTTGGTTCACGGGAGGAAGATAGAGGGAGGAGGGCCAATGACCAATCCCCAAATCTCACGGAATGATCAAGCCGCAACCCTCAAGTTTGGTTTTGGGGTTTTGGATTTGCTTGGACTTTGGGCGTTGGGCGTTGGATATTTCCCAATGCACCACATCATATTTACCGCCGCGCCTGATCTTGAGGTAGCTCGCCGATTGGCGCGGGGCGTTATAGAAAACCGTCTGGCGGCATGTGCGAATCTCGTTCTCGGGGTGGAATCGCATTATCGGTGGGAGGGCAAAGTGTGTAAGGAATCTGAGGTGTTGATGGTACTCAAGACCACGGGGGAACAGCTGCCGGCGCTCGAGGAATTTATCTTGGCGGAGCATCCATATGACACGCCGGAGTTTGTGGTGCAAACGATCGAAGCAGGCAGTGCGCGGTATTTGGATTGGATTTCTGAATGTGTGGGGCCGGTGGGCAACCTGTGAATGGCGCACTCTTGACACGTTCGGGCAGAGGGGTAGGGTTCTGCCGATGAATGCTTTTAGATTTTGGATGGCGGTTTGCCTGTTATTAAACCTCACCGCCCGCGCGGCGGAAAGCCAAACCATCAATGGCGTGCGCGCAGTGGTGGCCGGCAAGGTGATTACCCAGAGGGATCTTATTTTGCGCTCGGGAAACGTCTACCGGTTAATTCGCGATGCCGACGGCCGACCGGTGAGGGATCTCGAGCAGATTTTAACTGAAATGATTAATGAAGCGCTATTTGTGCACAGCATCAAGATTCACGAAAAATACAAAGTGCTGGCCGAACGTCCCGGGCGCGGTGAGGAATTGTTAGATCAGGAAGTCGCCAACGTATATGAAAACGAACGCGAGGCGATGGTGAACAAACTACGGTCCCAAGGCAAAACCGTGGAGCAACGCATGGCCGAGCTGGTGGATGAAGAACTGCTGATCATCGCGCAGAGTTTGGTGATTGATTCGGTTCAGGTTTCCCCCGGTGCGGTGGAGCAATACCTAAAAAATCATCCCGAGGAAGCCGGCAAAGGCGAAGCGGTGAAAGCGCATTGGGTGAGAATCCCGACCGATACCAAAGACATGAACGCCGCCAAAGC
>CAUZWB010000095.1:0-7311 GCA_963583525.1 Verrucomicrobiia bacterium
CACATCCCGGGAGGGCGAATCTCCTGCTGAGCCGAAGGGTGGCGAAGCCGCCCAATCTTTCTCGGCGCGCGTTTCGTACGTCACGGCTCAGCGGGAGCTTCGCCCTCCCGGGGCTAACGGAGGCAAGGGACAACCTTGCCTTGCGGGATGCTTCACCTCGGCTTAGTTTGTGGCGAGGGGCTACATGTTATGAACCGATTCATCCTTTTCTTTTTTATCAGTGCCTTGGCGCAGGCCGCTGACACGGCCAAGCCGTTGCCCTTGGTTGCGCCGGTGCCCACGAATGTCGCCGGGCAAAAGGCAATGGGCGTGGCATTGGCGAAAAGTTTGCGCGGGATGCGGTTGGTAAATCAAAATGAAATCAAGGGCAACCTGCGCATTCGCAAGCCGCGCGGCAAACGCGAGAATGTGCCGGTGACTTTTCGCGCCAAGGCTGAGGGCGTAGCGCAGGTGGAAACATTCGCAACCGCCAAAGGCACATTGCAAATCCGCAAAACGCCGAACAAACCCAATGAGTATCTTTTCAAAGCGCGGGGAGCGAAGGCCGGAATGAAAATGGAAGGCGAACAATTGAATGAAATTTTCGCCGGATCGGATTTCACCTTGGGCGATTTGGGATTGGAATTTTTGCAATGGCCAAACCAACAAGTGATTGGACGTGCGTCGCGCTTGCGGGAAACGTGCAACATTCTTTTAAGCAAACCAGAAAAAGTTTTACCCGGCGGTTATAGTCACGTGAAATGTTGGGTGGAAATTCATAACCGCGCTTTGCTGTGCGTGGAGGCGTACCGCGGAACAAAACGGGTGAAATTGTTTCAGGCCAAGTCATTCAAAAAACTGGAAGGCGAATGGCAGTTACGCGAGTTGGAGTTGCGCAATGATGTCACCGACGCGCGCACCCAAATACAATTCGACCTGCGCTCGCCGCGTAAGTGATGGGCTGGGTTTGTCTTTTATCCGTGGTGGGCGGCCTGGCACTATTCGTGGGCGCGACTTTTCTGAACCACAATCGCCAGCAAAAAAACGAACATGATTCGGTGGGGCCGTTGGTGCTCAAAGTGGGTGCTTCGGTATTGATGCTCATTATTTTCATTTTGTGCATTAGCATGGGCAAAACCGGAATGCTATTGGCGATTGTTCCCGGTGTGCTGTTAGGATTTATTTGGATTGGGAGTATTTCCGACCTGTTTATGGGCGGGGTGATGAGTTGGATGACCGGCGAAGGCGAGGAGATCGAGCCCAAACCGTTTTATTCCATAGCGGAAACCAAGCGCCATCGCGGTGATCCGCAGGGAGCGATTGCGGAAATTGAGGATCAACTTACACGATTTCCAGGCGATTTTGAGGGGCAAATGTTGATGGCTGATATTCAAGTGGTGACTTTGAAAGATTTCCCGGCTGCGGCTGCCACGTTGCGCACAATCTTTGCGCAGGAACATCACGCCATCGGCCAAATAACCCGCGCGATGAATACGCTTGCGGATTGGCAGCTGAAATACGCGGAAGATAAGGACGCCGCGCGCGCCACCTTGCGGGGTATTATGCAGCGCTTCCCGAAAACCGGCGCGGAATTGCTTACCGCTCAGCGCCTTGCGCGGATGGATGCCTTCATCGAATACAATGACAAACGCGACGCGGGCCAAGTGGTGAGCGATTGCCTTAAGCAACTGGAGCAACATCCGCTGGACAACGACACGCGTGAGAAACTCGCGTGCGTATATTTCGAACGCTACGATCAGCCCAAGCAAGCGTGGACGGAATTAAACACCCTCATCCAGCGCCCCTTCCAGCAATCGCGCGATGTGTGCCGATGGCTGAACATGGCAGCGGATTGGCATTTGAAATTGGAAAACATCGCGGGCGCACGCAACGCGATGCAGCAAATCATCGCGCTCTTTCCCAATACCGCGCTCGCCGAAGCGGCGGGCACACGGCTTACTCAATGGAAAGACAAGGACGCCTAGTTGCTCGCCGCCGCAGTCGTTGGGCGCGTGTACGTGCCGAGCTGCGCCACGGTCATCGACATCAGTCGGTTGGCCAACGCGAGGTCCGGATTACGCCACTTGGTGCGTACTTGAAATGTGATCAGCGAAATGTCCGGCGACTCCGGGTCGGTTTGCACCTTCACCCACACGTAGCGTTCATTCACGCGTGCGGTCACGGTATTTTTTGTGGCCTCAATCGAAGTGATGGTGCCTTCAAGCGTCAACACTTCCTGCACCGCCTGCATCGCCTGAGCCGGTGGCCAGTTGGGGCGGAGTTGGAACGTATCCGAGCGGCCGGGGATCATCGTGAAATTCGATTTGCCGTCTTGGGTGGTGAAACAGCCGGTCAGAAATGTCATCGCCAAACCAGCTGCAATCATGGAGTTCTTCAGTGTCCTCATTGGACGGCCATTGAAGGGGGGAGTGAAATTTTGAACAAGTGCGAATGATTCACAATCCAATCGCGTCTTGTCAGTAAGTGACTCGCTCAGTATGGTGCGCCGCTTTTGAAGTATGAAGATTATGAACAGGATTTTTGCAATCACTCTCACCGCGCTGTTGGCAGCGGGTTTTAGCGCAACCGCCCAAAGAGGCGACCGCAAAGGACAGGAACAACCCGAAGTATGGCGCACGATGGACGTGCCCCCCGCGCCCACGCTCACGCCCGCACAGGCGCTCGAGAGTTTCAAGCTCGCTCCGGGGTTCCGCATCGAGATCGCCGCGGCCGATCCGTTGGTGCACGACCCCGTGGCAATGGCCTTCGATGCAGATGGACGGATGTGGGTGGTGGAAATGCGCGCTTATATGCCCAACGTGGATGGCAAGGGCGAGGACGCCCGCACCGGTCGCGTGGGGGTTTTGGAGGATACCAATGGCGACGGGCGAATGGACAAGCGCACGGATTTTCTCACGGGCCTGCAAATGCCGCGCGCCATTTCGCTGGTAAAAGGCGGCGTGCTCGTGGCTGAACCGCCAATACTTTGGTTTTGTGAAGACACCGATGGCGATCTCAAGGCCGACAAAAAAACCGCCGTGCTCAAAAACTACGGAAGTCAAGGGCCAGTGGAGCACACCGAAAACGGTTTGATGTTCGGCCTCGACAACTGGCTCTACAACGCGAAGTCCAGCAAACGCCTGCGCTTTATTGATGGCAAGTGGGTGGTGCACAACACCCGCGCCCGAGGCCAATGGGGCATCACGCAGGATAATTATGGAAGGATTTATTATAATAACAACAGCAACCCCTTGTACGGCGATCTGATTGCGGGGCATTATTCCGTGCGCAATCCGCATCATCCTTCGCGGCACGGGGTGAATGTGCCGCTCTTTAATGAACGCACGGTGTGGACCTCCCGCGTGAATCCGGGCATCAATCGCGGCTATCAAAAACCAATGCTGCGCGACGGGCATTTGGCCACGTGGACGGCCGCGTGCGGGCCGGTGATTTATCGTGGCGACCAGTATCCCGCCGCGATGGTGGGCGATGCGTTCATCCCCGAGCCCTCGGGAAATATGATCCGCCGCCAACGCATCACGTGGAAAGCGGATGGGATGCCCATCGCTAAAAACGCGTATGACAAAGCCGAATGGTTGACCTCAACCGACGAGCGTTTTCGCCCCGTGAACATGGTCAACGGTCCCGATGGCTGCCTGTACATCGTGGATATGTACCGCGGTATTTTGCAGCATAGAGTTTATGTGACCTCGTTTCTGCGCAAACAAATCATCGAACGCAAACTCGATGCGCCGATTGGGTTGGGCCGAATTTATCGCGTAGTGCACACGGGCAAAAAGCCAAAACTATCGCCAAAAATTTCCAGCCTTAATTCCAATCAACTCATCAACCATTTGGAATCGGACAACGGCTGGCTGCGCTCCACCGCGCATCGGTTGTTGGTGGAGCAAGCAAACGCGAGGGCTATCCCACAATTACGTGAGACGGCCACGCACAGCGAAAGCCATTTGGCACGGCAACACGCGCTATGGGTTTTGGAGGGCACGGCCGGCTTGGACGACGACACCATTGCGGTCGCGATGGGTGATGAACATCCGCGTGTACGCATCGCGGCACTGCGCGTGGCGGAGGCGTTTACGGCGGGCTTGGGCAATGCCGAGGCAGACACGGAGGCGCGGATTGCGTTGCTGACTCCATTAACCAAAATTGTGGACGATGAAAACGCGGATGTGCGGCGGCAGGTGGCGTTGAGTTTGCCGGTGATTTCTGTGCCGGGAATGGAGCCGTTGCTGCGGGCATTTGTGGCGAAGCACGCGGGCGATGCGATCATTCGCGATGGGCTCGTCACGGGTTTGGCGGGGCGCGAGTTGGAATTTCTGCAACGCGTGCCTGGCGATGCGGCTTGGAATAAAGAAGATAAAAACACCCGCGCGATTCTCAAATCACTGGCCGGTTGCGTGGCGCGGCAACGTAATGGCGCACGTCTGGAGCGATTGCTGAAATTGGCGGCCAGACAGAATCCATATTTTCAGCGCGCCGTGTTGGAAGGCTTGACGGCGGCAGCATTCCCGCGCGGGCGTGCGTTGAAGTCGGTGGCGTTCAAATCCCAACCGCTGGCGATGGCGAAGCTGGCGAAGAGTGAAGACAAAACCGTGCGCGGGCACGTGGAGCGTTTGGGAAAATTTTTGGTGTGGGGCGAGGCGGCACGTCCGCCCAAACCGCCGCGCGCGCTGACGGCTGCGGAGCAGGGCCAATTTAATTTCGGGAAAATTTTATACACGGCCACGTGCGGGGCGTGTCATCAAGCCAATGGACTGGGCGAGGAAGGCAAGGCGCCGCCGCTGTTGGATTCGCCATTTCTGGTGGGCCCGGCGGATCGGGCGATTGGCATTGTGCTGCACGGAGTCACCGGCCCCATCACGGTGCACGGGCGGCAATACAATATGAGTATGCCGGCGTTAGTGGGTTTCCAGCCGGAACAGGTGGCGGCGATTTTGACGTACACGCGGCGGGAGTGGGAGCATCGGGCGGAGCCAATAACGGTAGCGCAGGTGAAGCGGATGATGGAGGCAAACACCAAGCGCGAAGCACCGTGGACGGAGGCGGAATTGCTGAAGCTGAAGTAGCGTGCGACTAGGGTTCAGCGATGATTTTGATCACGATGCCGTTGCGGTAACGGAATGTGATTCGGCTGAAGTAGCCGCCGCTGGTGATGTTTTTTACGGTTAACCCTGTGTAAACCCATTCCGCGCCGCGATCTTCATCGGGCCATCCGAAGAAATCATAAACCGCAGTGTACTGTTTGCTGAGGTAAAGCAGGTCGATGCGGTTGCGGATGTTGCGGGCAGTGGCGCGTTTATCCACGCTGAATCTCCATTCAGTGAGGCGCCCACGGCTGTTGGGGTCGGGGATTTTTGGGTTTACGACTTCCACATTGGTGTTGGTGGGCGGAGAATTGGTGGCGATCACGACGGGGGATGTGTTGGTGGCAGTCACCGGCGGCGGGGTGACTGGAGCGGTGGCCCCGGGCAAGCTTGTACCCGGTAAAGTGAAGCCGGGGTAGCCGGCCATATTGGGAGGCAAAGTAGGCGGAATCATGGCGATGAGGTTGCCGTTGTGATCCCAAATAGTGCGCTTGGCGATTTGGCCGCCTTCGTACTCGAGTTCTTCGTTGCGCGTGCCGGAGTGGTTGAAATAAAGTGTGAGTTTGCCGCGACCGCTTTCATAACTCCCGGAAGGGACGCCATTGAAATTGAAGCTGGAGGCGATGATGAGGTGGCCGGTTTGATAGGTTTCGTTCAGGGCAACTTTGCCGTTGATGTGCCAAACTACGCGCTCGCCTTCGCGCAGGCCGTCGATGTAGTTCACGGTTTCCCAAAGGGTGCCGTCATCAAAATATTTATGGACCACGCCGGTATAGGGAATCTCTTCGCCTTTCACATAAGTGAGGTTGTCGGCGCGGCGTTCAACGGTTTCAATGAGCACCTCTTCATTGAGGAAAACCATCCAAACCACGAGCGCGGTAATGAGGGTGACCGTAACTCCGGTCCAAACGCCGATCCGCATCCAGTTGCGCGTGCTCTGGGGAACGGGGCCCGGATCGTAAGAGTGAGCGTTGCCAGAGCCTGCGGTGGCCACAAATTGTGGATTGGGCTGGGCGGGGCCACCTTGGGTGGAGGCTTGGGCGGCGGCGATGGCTTCCGCGCGGCGTTGTTTGCGGAGGGCATCAGTTTTTTCCGACACGCCCGGAATTTTTTCAAGCGTAACCCAATCACGACTGCCATTTTGCCAGCACAAATCCCAAGCTTGGAGTTTGCCCTCGGCCAACATATGGCAGGCTTGATCGTGGGTAAAGGGCCCCAAATGGTGCCCATCCCGATTAATCAAGATATTCATTGAGACACACTTCGTTCAACGAATATACAGATACTCCAAAACTGTTGTTTATTCAACGGAATTGGAAAATAAAAATAGCCTGAAAATCCGGCTGTTTTATTTCGAAAGGGCCACGATGTAGCCTTGTAGTCGCGAGGCGTGGTTTTTTTGGGCTTCGCGTTGGTAGATTTGGTGGAGATTGCTGCACATCCGCAGGAGGATGCGGCGCGGGCTGGCAGGGACGAGGAAGGCTTCGTGGAATTCGTAGCCGGCTTGCTTGAGATATTTCATGCAGTCGGCCTTGGTGAGCACGCGGCCGCGGTTGAAGGCGTCGATGTAAATTTCCTGGCGCGGATCTTGAAAACGGCACAAGAAGTGGCCGGGCAAACCGATGCCAGTGACGGGCAGCTTCAGTCGCCGACACACGCCCAGATAAATCATGCTCAACGAAATGGGATTGCCCAGGCGACGATCGATCACGCGGTTGAGGTAGCTGTTTTCCGGATCGTAATAATTTTCCTCATCACCCGTGTAGCCTTGCTCTTTAAAGAGATATTGGTTGATGCCCGCGATGAGCCCCTCGGCGGTCGCGCCGAAATCCAGTTTGCTGCACAGGTCGTGCGCGTAGTCATCAAGGATGGCGCGGTAGGCGGCCACGTTGATCTCCGGATATTGCGTGCGCGCCAGTTGCCACAGCCCTTCCTCGAGATCCAGCTCTTCGCCGTGGTTCAGGCAGAACGCAGAAAAATCCGTGTCGGTTTCCTGCCGTTGAAAATGGGCGATGATTTCCTGTGTCCGCCGCCGCAGCACCGGCTCCTCGCTCAACGCATATGGCTCAAGCCACGCCACCACGCCGACGCCGTGCGAAAGGATTTCCGACCGAATGGCGCGATACACGCCTTTGTCGTCATCGGCCAAAAGTGAAATGAGGGCTTCCCGCTGCTTTGCGGGCAGATCGCACACCACGGCCTTGGAGGGGGCTTCACGCATAGTTCG
>CAUZWB010000096.1:0-7302 GCA_963583525.1 Verrucomicrobiia bacterium
TTTTCCATCAAAGCAATTTTTTCACCTTGAGCCAGATTCTGGGTTTCAACATCCGCAGCTGTCATAGACCCAATATCTCGCGAACTTACGCAAACGTCAAGGCTTCGCCCTTTGCGCAAAACATCAGTTTAATTGCGCAAATGCTCATTGCGGATTTTGGGGAGTGGCGGCACGGTGGGCGCGTTGATATGGCGGATTTTTCGGTAAATGGACGCAGCTGTTGGTCGAGGAATGGCTGGGCGAGGCGGAGAACCGCGAGTGATTTGCGCGCTTTCTCGTGAAGGAGGAGGAGACGGCGGTCGACAAAGTGGTGAAGGCGCTCACAGAAAAGGCGCGCGAGGTGTTGCTGGCCAAGAAACGCTGCACGAGCATTTGTGCGCGACGCTGGTGGAGGCGCTGCGGGTGGTGCCAGTTTCTCATTTGTCCTCGCTGCGTCTGCTGGACCGTGCGCTGAAGCATAACTTTCCCGAGGCGCGCACGAAGCATGTGGCGGACACCCGCGCGCTGTGCCTGCGAAAGAAAAGCACTCGTCGGTCACCCACCCACAATTCCCTTCGGAAGAACCAACGGAAATGTTCACGTGCCCAATAGCTCGGCAAGCAATGGCGCTAATCTGGGAAACAGTCGTTGAATATATAGCCTAACCGTTAATATGGTCATCGTCAATTTCAATCCCATTGGTAAAAAATCCTACCGATGACCGGCTGGCTCCTGCCCGGAATTGAGGTTTGGCGGTAAGGCTGACGGATGAGCAAGGCGCCCTTTGAATATCAGGTCACAGGCTCGTGCCGTGGCCGATTTGGATTTTCATTTTGGTCTCATCACCGTGACCGGTGGCAGCGGCGGCGTACCAAAAGAGGAGCTTGCCGTCGCGGTGGATGATATCGAACGATATTAAGGTGCCTTCGTCCCAAGCTCCGGCCGGGCCGATGTCGAGCACCGGTTTCGCTGCGGTTTTTTTCCAGCGCAGGCCATCGGGCGAAGTGGCGTGACCGATGCGCCAGGCGATTTTTCCGTCCATCGGGCCGCTTCCGAGATACCACATGTGAAAGCCGTCGGGCAGCTTTAGCACACACGGCCCGGCGTGCGAGCCGGTGTCCCACGTGCCTTTTGCGCCGAGCGGCAGCGCTGGTTCCGGTTGTTTTTTCCAGCGGATGCCGTCGGTAGAAGTGGCCATGAAGTTTTTAAATTCCCACACGCGCTTGCCGTTTTTGGTCACCTTGCCGCCGCCGCAGTAGTAGAGGAGAAATTTGTCCTTCGCCAACTGCACCACGCACGGATCCATGCAGCCGTTCATCACTTTTTGCGGCTTGCTCCACTGGAAACCATCGGCCGAGGTGCGCAGTTGCAACCCGCCGCTGCCGGGATGATACAGCCGAAACGTGTCGCCCACTTTTATCGCATACGGCATCGAGCCGGCGAAGAGCGGGTTTTGCTTCGCGTACGTCCAGCGTACGCCGTCCTTCGAGGTGGCCATGCCGACTTGCTTGCTTTTTCCGAAGCGCGCGCCGCCGGAATAAAAATAAAACCGGTCGCCGCCATCGACCACCGAAAAGCAGCCGAGCGTCTGGTCGTTCCACATTCCTTTTTTGCCGACCTTGATGACCGGATTCCCCGGCGCGCGCTGGAGGCTGCGCGCAAGTTTCGTGTAGTCGATTTGTTTCTCGGCGCCATTGGCAGCCAATGCCAACACGACCGCCACAAAAAATGAAAATCGTTTCATTATTTTACTTGAGGTTAATCACCAGCCGACAGCCGAAGTCATTTATCCACGCCGTTACGCCGTCGCTGTCGCCGGTGGGATGGAAGAAGCGCCGGTAACTGCTGCGGGCGTACTTGGCGTAGCGGAACCATGAGCCGCCGCGCAGCACGCGGTAGCGGCCCTGCGCCGGGCCGGTTGGATTCGCCAGTGGCGCGTCAAAATAATAGTCCGCGTGGTAGCGGTCCGCGCACCATTCCCACACGCCGCCGTGCATGTCATGCAGGCCCCACGCGTTGGGTTGCTTGAGGGCGACGTCCGGGTAATGCGCCTTGCCGCGATAATCCGGCCCGCCGGGCCACTGCATGTTGCCCTGGAAAAACGCGTACTTGCCAAGCTGCGCCGGGTCATTGCCAAAATGAAACTCCGTGCGGCTGCCCGCGCGGCAGGCGTATTCCCACTGCGCCTCCGTGGGCAGCGCGAAGACGTGCCCCGGCGTTTTCGCTTTCAGCTTGCCGATGAGCGACTGGCAATTGTTCCAGCTCAGCACGTTCATTATCTTGGTCGGGCCGGACATTTCGTTGTCGCCCTTCGTGAGGTTCGTCAGGTATTTGTGCGGCCCCATCACCGCCTCCCATTGGCCGCGCGACACCGCGTGCTTGGCCATGTAAAACGGCTTGGAGATGACCACGCGATGGAGCGGCAGTTCGTCCTTCGCGCCTTTTTTTGAGCCCATTAAAAATGACCCCGCCGGGACGAGCATAAACTCCATCTTCGCCCCGCGCCCGATGTCGATGGCCAGCGTCTTGGGCGGCTGCGTTTGTAGCGCGCCCTTTTTCAACGCCGTTCGCACCGCGGCCGAGTCCGCGCCGGGGTCGCGCAGCTTTTGCCGGCGCGCCGCGTTGGGGTCCACCGCCGGGGCTACACCCTTGGCGCCGTCGATGCGCAGCGCCACGCGGAAGCTCATGTGCGGGTGCTGATTCGAGCGCTGCGTGATGCGCATGCGATACGCCGAGTCGCCGCCCAACCGCCCCCAGTCGAACGAGCTGCCGCGAATGATGCGGCGGCCGTCGCCCTTTTCGCTCTGCACCGCCGGGCCGGTGGGGTTGTTGAGCGCCGAGTCCTTGTACGTGAGCCGATGCCAATAATCCGCCACGTACTCCCACATGTTGCCGTGCATGTCGTACAGCCCGAAGGCGTTGGGCCGCCGCTTGGCCACCGCGTGCGGTGTGGAAAATTTCTGTCCCGTGTCCGACCAAATCGCGAACTTGCGCCCCTCGCGCGCCACCGTGTCGATGCCGCCGAAGCTCCACTGCGTCTCCGTGCCCGCGCGGCAGGCGTATTCCCATTCCGCCTCCGTCGGCAACACGTACCGCCGCCCCTCCTTTTTACTGAGCCACTCGCAAAACGCCACGCAATCGTTCCAGCAAAGATGCGTCACCGCCACATCATCGGCCTGCTTATAATTTTTCCGCCACGCCAGCGGTTTGCGCCAAGTGGAAAATGCCCGCCCTCCCTTGTAGGGCTTGCCGTGATTGAGCCCGCGCTCCGCCTCGGTCTTGTAGCCCGACGCCTCGCAGAATTTCCGGAACTGCCCGACGGTGATCTCGGTTGCCCCCATGTAAAACGGCCGCGTCAGTCGCACCCGATGCGCCGGCATCATCAGCATTGTCCATGCGATTTGCCCGCCGAGATTCTTTCGCATCTTCGGGTCCTTCCGCACCACCGCCAGCAGTTCATCCAGTTGCTTTTCCGTCCGCCCCATCGTGAATTCCCCCGGCGGCAGTAAACGCATTTTCATCCCAATGGAATTTTCAAACACATCCGGTTTCCCGACAAACTTTGCCCACTGATGCTGAAACCCTTTCGCCTCCTTCGCAAAAAATGGTGCCTTGGCAAGCGGTGGGTGGGCGGCTTCAAGCGTGCAACACAATTTAGCAGCCAGCAGCAGGATGAGTGTTTTGGTCTTCACGGTTCTTTTGATTTGTGGTTCACTTGGCGTTGAGTGCGACCGCACTCGCGGTTGGTCATCACGTGCCGCCGCACTTGGGGGTAATTTTCACACAGCGAAAGCTCACTCCGGCTGAGGCGTCGGCCAGGGGCGGGCGGCTGTGGCGCTTGGTGCTGGTGAAGTACTCAGTGCGGTTGGCCTTGCACCAGCCCTTGAACATCACGCGGTATTTCCACCACGAGTTGGGCTGGAAACCCTGCGCGGGGCCCGTCGGGTTCACCGCCACGCCGCCTGGAGGCGCCTTGGTGTACGAGGGTTTGTCGAAATAATCCGCGCACCACTCGGCGGAGTTGCCGGCCATTTGGAAAACGCCCTCGGGCGTCGCGCTCTTGGGATACCAGTCAACCGGCACGGTGTGCTTGTGCTTCACGGGAATGTCCGCGCGCGTCTCGTCGGGCGGCTCGTTGCCCCACGGGTACTTGCGGCCCTTGCTGCCGCCGGCGGCGAATTCCCATTCCGCCTCGGTCGGCAGCCGCTTGCCCGCCCACGCTGCGTAGCCCTTGGCCTGAAACCAGTTCACCAGCACCACCGGATGCCGCGCCAAGTTGTCCACGGGAATGAACTTGCCGCGATTCCGGCCCGCCACTGCCCGAACGATGCGCAGGTTCCACGGCGTTGCGTAGCCGTCGTTGCCGTCGTTAAGAAACTTGCAGTAGTCGTCGTTGGTGACTTTATATTTATCAATGTAAAATGTCCCGACCCGCACGCGGTACTTCGCGCCGACCGCCAGCGGGACGGTACCGTCTTTCAAGACTGTCAAGCCACCGCCGCTGGAGTCGTAATATTTTCCCGGCCGCGTGAACTCGCCGCCCTTGAGCAGCACCATCCCCTCGATGCCCAGTTTCAAACCCGCCTTGCCGCGCACGGGAATCATGTCCGGCTCCACGCCCGTGGCTATCAGCTTGCGGGCCACCGCCGTCCGGACCGCCATTGCACCCGCCGCCGTGGCCATCCGCGCGCGCAACGCCTTGAGCGAGTCATTCCCATCCACCCACAGCCGCAGGCCGAAGGCATCCACAAAAATTTTCTGTTTAACCGCGGCGCGCTCAAGCACGACGAAGCCGTCCGGCGCGCGGAACACCATCGCCTTCGCCGGCGCCACCGCGTGGAGCGAAGCACCGGAGAACAACGCCGCGCCCAAGGCGGCGGCGACCAAAAGAGAGTTGATTTTTTTCATTGACGGGACAGTTTTATTTTTCAGGATGACACGAGATGAGGCATAGGCCGCGTTCGAGCAGCACTGGGACGCACGAGTCGATGATGCGATAGAAAATGTTGTTGCCGTCGCGACGAGAGGCGAGAATGCTGCGGTCGACTAGGCGCTGGAGTTGATTGGACACCGCCTGCGGTTTCATCTCCACCGCCGCCGCGAGGTCGCTCACGCAGAGTTCCTCCTCATGGGTCAGCACGTGCAACAAACGCAGCCGCGTGTCGTTGGCAAAGATTTTAAACAGCCCCATAAGTTTCTTTGCCTCCTCTGTTGTGATGACTGGTCGCTCATCCAAATCCGGCTGGGAAGCGAAAGTAGATTCATCGAAAACACGAGTTTGCTTGGCCATAAGAGAAACACAATGTCGTGTAATTGTGAACTGTCAACCCCTATTTTTCGTGGATTTGTCTGCCAGTTTTACTTTCTCCATGATTTGTTGACCGATTTGCAACCGAGAAAATTGCCCCGCCGGCAACCCGCGCCGCCGCAACGCCCGCTCCACCAACCGCAAAATAATCCCATCCCCTCGCCAACTCTTCGGCAGTTGCATCGTCTCCAATAGCCCGCGTGGTTCGATGTGCAAATCCCACGGCCCGTGCTCGCGCGCATAATCCGCCAAGCCACGCAACAACTGCCGATGCCACTCACTCGTTGGCTGCACCAACAACGCCACGCTCCACCCAACCGCCCTTTGCGCAAAACATCAATTTAATTGCGCAAATGCTCATTGCGGATTTTGGGATGTGGCGGCACGGTGGGCGCGTTGATATGGCGGATTTTCGGTAAATGGACGGAGCTATGGGCTGCCTTCGGGGCCGGTGGTGGTGGTGTGCGTGGATGGGTGCGAGGAGGCGTATCTCGATGTGGCGCTGGCGGGGGGGCGGATGCCGTGTTTGGCGCGGATTTTGGAGAGGCGACCAATCCGCTGTTTCACAAAGGCGTTTATTTTGTCATTTACGAAATCACGCTGGACACTTTCGGGCTGCTGATGATTGGCGGCGCGTTGTGGTTTGCCCGCCGCCGAATGCGCGCTACTTTTCGCCCGCCTTGATCGCCCGCTTATTCCACCCTTCAATGGCTAACTCGCCGTGGACGCCGCATTGAAACTTTAGCGGTTTCTCAAGTCCCTGGGTGCCACTAGTTTTTGGATTCTTGTAGCGGGCAGTATCGCTCACGTTGATGAGCTGGTTGTTCTCCACGGTAGCCGCGTAGCTCTCGTCCTTCCGTAACAGCGGACGCTCTTGGCCGATGCACTCGACAATATTGTTGCGGATGCTGATCGTGCGAAAATCGCTTTTCGGGTTGAAGCCGAACAGGCCTTCGGTGCGCGGGGTCTTGGTGGTGCGGGTAATGATGTGGTTGTTGCTGATGACGAA
Source organism: Verrucomicrobiia bacterium (assembly GCA_963583525.1). Lineage (GTDB taxonomy): Bacteria > Verrucomicrobiota > Verrucomicrobiia > Limisphaerales > UBA1100 > JACNJL01. The sequence goes on from CAUZWB010000096.1 coordinate 6,297, forward strand.
GTTGCTGTAGGGTTCGTTAATCCAAAGCACACCACGGCCCGGATTGCTCACGAGATTGTTGTGGAACTTGGCGGGTCCTTTCGCAGCGGCTTTGCCGAAACCGGAAATCAGATTGCCGTGGTCTTTCTCAGGATCGAAATCGAAGAGGTTGTGGTCGATCTCGACGCCGTTGCGCACGAACTCGATCGAGTAGCTGTCTCGAAAGTAGTTGTGATGGATGTGGAAGGTGCGTCCGCTCGCGGGCACCGGTCCACCGGCGTGTTTCGGAATGGAGATCGTGCCGTGGCAGATATTGTGATCGATCTCGATGTCCTCGTCGTTCTCAAACGGGAACTCCATGGAGAAGTTTACCTCGATAGTGTTGCGGAGCCGGCGGCGGCCGCATGTGGTTTGACGACCCCGCCGAAGAACGCACCGGCAACGGCCGAGTCTCCGAGGCACTGGACACCGGCGCAAAAACCGTCGCCGTCTCCTGCCCATTCTGTTTAACCATGATGACCAATGGCATCGCCGCGAAGGATGACACTGTGCAAGTCCGCGACATCGCCGAGTTGATGGCGGAGGAAAACCTGAACCAACCATGACGCCACCTGAATCGCCAGCCACGCCCCTTCAAGAAATCCGGGCGCAACGTCATCCAGAAGGTCACGATGAAAATTGACGGTTAGTTTTATGTTGAGCCGATGGGGTTGGTCGGGGAGAATTCTCGCGCACCCAATCGCGCACCCAATCGCGCACCCAAAGGAGACTCATTTATGAAAATAAAAAACCTTGTTAGCAACTCATTCCCCCTCATCACCGCGGCCGTGGTTGGGATTGGGGGTTCGGCGCAGGCGCAATTCCGCGACGTGAGCAAGGAATGGGGGTTTGCCGGCGGTGGCAAGGCGGCGTTTGCGGATTTTGATGGCGACGGGTTTGTGGATTTGTTTGCGGGCAAGCTGTGGCGCAATGTGGGCGGAAAGAAGTTTGTGGAGGTGAAGGGCTCGGGCGCGCCGGGGGGTGAGGT
>CAUZWB010000097.1:0-7093 GCA_963583525.1 Verrucomicrobiia bacterium
CCGGTGTACCACGAGCGAATGAGCCCGTCGCGTTGGCCATGGATCATGCGGCCTTTGAACCGAACCCCTTCGGCAAAATAATCATAGTCGCCATGAAACAGCTGGCCAGTGGCGGGGTTCACGTAGAGTCCCGATGCTTGCCGCAAGGGCGGGCCGACCGGCGGTGAAATCGGCGGTGAAATCGGCGGTGAAATCGGCGGTGAAATCGGCGGTGAAATCGGAGCGCGACGCTCTCCCCCTCCATTGGATTCGCCGGGCACTTGCACTCCGTTGCGATAGGTTTTCTCGCTTTCGCGGGTGCCATCGGGGCGAAAAAGCATGAGGGTGCCGCTGCCATTCACGACGCGACTGCCTTCGGTGCCATCAAGTTTCCATGAGGTGGCGGAGGTGATTTTCCCGTCCTGCCATTCCGCCACTGCGCGGCGTTGGGTGCGGTTGTACCATTCCTCAAACCGTCCGTGCATGCGGCCATTTTTGTAGCTCAGCACAAATTTCTGCCCCGTGGCGGGGTCAGTTATTGTGTTCACGCCGGTGTAAGGCTCGGGGTCGCCCTTCAAGTACACCAATCCGCTGCGCTCCTCCAATTCGTTGAGTGATGAATTCGGTCCAGATGATATGGAACCGCACCCGGCACTCAAGATACATAGGACGCACAAAGCGTTGGGAAGCATCAACAACTGGATCATTCGATTCATTTTTTTCCTTCTGATAGGTTACTGATTGCTCCGCGCTGCACATGGAGCTGGGGTAGCCAGGCATTGGCTTTGGCGATGGCGGCTTGGCGTTGGGCCGGGATGAGTTTGGAAGCCAAGGCTTCCAATTGCCGCGCGGCGGCTTCATGCCCACTCAAGGCGGCCTGACACCACCACACGAAAGCCTCCATTTCATTTACGTCTACCCCGCGGCCCGTGTGGCATAATCCGGCAAAATTATGTTGAGCCTCCGCGTGGCCCTGCCAGGCCGCTTGCCGGAATCTGCGCGCGGCCGCTTCCGTATCCTTGGGCACGCCCTGCCCCGTCAATAGGCGCACGCCCATTTCATTGAGCGCCTGTGGCTGGCCGAGCTGCGCGGCGCGTTGATACCACTTCACAGCGGCCGCCTCATCGTTCAGGGCCAATTGCACGGCGAGGTTAAACATTCCATCGGCATGACCGCCCTCGGCCGCACGGGTGAAATAGTTGCGGGCCGCAAGGGCATCGCGCGCAGTGCTTTCACCGAGCAGCAACTTTACACCCAATTGATTGGCCGCAGCAGCGTGGCCCTGATCGGCGGCTTGTTTGTAATACTCGAATGATTTTTTATCGTTGAGTTCTTTGTCTCTACCCTGTTCGTAGCGGATCGCGAGCACGTACTGCGCATCGGCCAAACCGCGGCCCGCCGAGAGCCGGACCAAACGCAGCGCTTCAGCCTCGTTTCGCTCCATGCCAAAGCCAAACGCGAGACGGGCGGCGTGTTGAAATTGTTCTGCGGGCGGGGTATCCTCAGCAGGCGCGCCCACTCCTTTAGGCTGGCCCAGCCGGTCGGGCCAGCCATCGTTGAGGCGGGCGGAAAGTTCGGCATGAAGATCCAACGCACTCTTGGCAGTCAGATGATCTCTGGCAAATGTTTGATTGTCCTTATCGCGATTAAACTCCGTGAGTCGGGCGAGCCAGTAAAGTGCCAACCGAAAATTCTGCGGCACCCCGCGGCCTTCCCGGAAAATTTTGGAGAGCGCCAATTGCGCTTCCGCGCTGTCGTTTTCCGCCGCGCGTTGGTACCACTTCACTGCCAATACAAGGTTGGGATCCGTGCCTTGGCCGGCATCGTACATTTCGGCCAGTTCGAATTGCCCGCGAGCATTGTCATTTTCCGCCGCGCGCCGGTGCCATTGAAAACGCTCTTTGAGGTTGACCGCCTTTTCTTCTTCGGTGGCGCCCGCATTTTTCAGACGCAGCCCCACGTTGTTTTGGGAAACTGCGTTGCCACGTTCGGCCGCGCGCCGGTAATGTTCAATCGCCTTGTCAGGATTGGCCGCTCCCTCGCCGGCACGGCCGTAGCCAATCATCCAGCCGATGTTATTGATGGCACCGGAGTTTCCCTGCGCGGCGGCTTTGCGATACCATTCCATGGCCAGCACATCATTTTTCTCCACTCCGTGCCCTTTGCTGTAACGCGCGCCGATCATAAACTGCGCCCCGGAATACCCATGCTCAGCACTGGGCCGTTGCCAGCGAATGGCTTCCACGTAATCGCGTCGACCGTGGCGTTGGCTCGCCCAAATGTTGCCCGCCAAATACATCGCCGCCACGCTTCCCTGCTCGCCGAGCGTCATCAGCTTGGGCAACGTTTCGCGGTATAGCTTGCGGGCCCGATCGCGATCGCGCCGAGCACCAAGGCCATCCCAATATTGATCCGCCATTTCTGAAATCGAAAACGGATCGCCTGCTTTCGCGGCCTGTTCAAAAATTTTCAGCGCCGCGGTTTTGTCCATCTCCAATCCGCCCCAACCGCGATAATGCAGCAGCCCCAACGCGCGCGCCGCCGTGGCATTCCCCGCCTGGGCCAATGCGGATAAACCGGGCGCGGCGCGTTTCAAAAATTCATTGCTCTTCTTTTCATCCGGCTTCATCCCCATGCCAAACCGATACATCAACCCCACCCGGAATAGGCCCAACGCATGACCGGTGGTGGCCGATTTTTGGGCCCACTCAAACGATTTGGGTAAATCCACCGGCGCGCCCTGCCCCCATTCCAGCAGCTGGCTAACCTCATGTTGCACCAGCCCATCGCCGGCCTTGGCCTTGGTTAATGCTGCTGCAAACTGTTCAGCCAATTTGGGAGCGATGGCCTTCAGCTTATCAGGCAAAGCTGTGCCGCGCGTGGGCGCTTCGACTAGAACAGGAGCATCCTGTGAAAATATGCTAAGGGAAAGAAATCCCGATAGCCCAAAAATGAATGCAAACCGCATGGCAAAAGTCTAGCCCGTTGCCCGTGATTTGTCCTTAAAAATATTACTGATTTATTCCCCGCGCCTGCGCAGAAATGTGGCGCGATAATTATGGTATTGGCGGGACACCGGCTCATGGCGGTCCACCCATTTGCCGCGGCGTTCGATGGTGGTGCCGTTCACCGTGATCCGCTCGCCCGGCTCGTACTCGCGGCGTTGCACCCATTCCTGCTCGCGTCGGTCGAATTCCCGCGAATGCACCACCAATTCTGCCCCCACCGCGCGCGCCTGCTTCAGCAATTGGCGGTTGCTTGGGGAATTGGAGGTGTTGAATTCCGATTCCCCCAAAATTTCCCAACCCCCATCGGTATGCAATTTCACTCGCTCCGCGTGCCGCCGCATGAGGGTTTGCTGCACCTCCGCCTCATCGGCCATTGCGGATGGCTCGGACGGCGCGGACGGCGCGCGCACTGAGACAACAGGATTAAGTGCGAAATAATTTTCCTCATAAGGATTACCCCCCCAATCCTCAAGCGCATTACAGCCCGTGCCCACCGTACCCAAAGAGGCGCCCATCAATAATATCAACAATTTATTCACAACAACAATTCCAGTTCGTACGTGAACGTACTATCGTCAACTGTTGGCGATAGTAAGTACACGTACTATCTTCACTTTGGAACCAAACAGTACGTAAACGTACCACTTAAGGCGCCCTTGTCAACCGTGTGAGCCGTGCCTTATTCAAAAGTTATTCACAACAGGAAAGAAGAAGGCCGCCAACGGGGAGGAGTGTGGGGTATCCCGCTGGCGGCCGAGAGCGGATGGGGGACACCCGCGGGCGAAGTTACTAACAAAGCTTCTGGCAGTTGTCAATAACTAGTCGCGCTCGAAGGTTATTTAGCCGTTTCAGCCATGTTTTTAAGCGGTTCCCCGCTCATTCGGAAACAGCACCATTCGCTAATAGGCTTTGCGCCGAGGGTTTTGTAAAAGTCCGAGGCGGATTGATTCCAATCCAGCGCCACCCATTCGAAGCGCGGGCAGTTGCGTTCCACGGCGATTTTGGCCAAATGCACCATCAGTTGTTGACCGATGCCGTGGCGGCGAAATTCGGGTTTTACGAACAGATCCTCCAGATACAAACCAGCCCGACCAGTGAAGGTTGAAAAGTTGTGGAAATACACCGCGAAGGCCGCCGGCTCGCCGCCCCATTCGGCAATGAGCGCCTCCACGGCAGCATGTCGGTTTTCGCCAAAGAGCGACTCATGCACACTCGCTTCGGTGGCCACCACTTCATCGAGCAGTTTTTCGTACTCGGCAATGGCGCGGATAAACTCAAGCAACAACGGCACATCCGCCGCCGTGGCGGAGCGGATTAATAAGTCGGCATCGGCCATGGACGGCACTTTCGCCAAGACCGGCAAGGATGTCAATGACCGCACTTTTACCCTTGGCCACAGCGTGAGATGGCGTTTCAATGCCCCTCACATGGAAGACACCCCCTCACCTCCACAACGCGGCTTTACGTTGATAGAGCTGCTGGTGGTGATTGCGATCGTCGGAGTGCTGGCGGCGCTGCTGCTGCCGGTGCTTGGGCGCGCAAAGGCAAAAGCCCGGCGCGTTCAGTGCGTGAGCCAACTCGGGCAACTAGCGGCGGCGTTGATTTCTTTTTCAAACGAAAACGAAAGCCGCCTGCCATGGCAATTCACACCCTCCACACAACGGGAATTTTTCGGGCCACAACGGGATGACTTCGCCGGCCATCCGGCCGCCATCTTTTCGCTGCCTACTCTGCGGGCAAGGCTGGGTTCGGCGGATATTTTGTGGTCGCCCTGCGATGCCGATCGCGAAGCGGCCAATGACGCCGCCTGCGCCGACTGGCCCCAATACGATCCACGCCACGGCCGCATTTTGCCTCACAAAGCGATCAGCTATGTGCTCGTTAACGGCGCGGATATTGGCCGCCCCACTACCGTGCTGGCCGCCACACGCAATCTGTCCACCTGCGATCTCGCCACAGCGCACTGGAGCGGCGCAGATGAAAAACGCCCGCCGCCCGAAGCGATGAGCGGCCTCAACAAAAGCCAGGGCCAACTCGTGGCGGCCGATGGTTCCGCGCGGCAATCGGATGATGCCGACATAGGCACGGCCGGAAAAATCGTGCTGGCCCATCGCGAATCAGCCGGAGGCGTCACCTTGGGCCGCGCGGCCACCGGCGTACTCGGCTGCTGCGCCACGCCTTCCCCTGTGGTCGGCGCGACTATTCCAAACCTATTTCCCAAGATTGCGGAAAACGGAAAAGGCACGCGGTATGTTTTTATTCTCGATTGCTCCGGCAGCATGCGCATCGACAAACGCCTGCAACTCGCCAAACAAGCGCTGTACCGCACGCTCCAAAAGCTGGGCCCGAAAAAAGTTTTTTTCATCTATTTCTACCACAGCGCAAGCGTACCGATGGACGGCGAGCCGTTGCCGGCCACCCAGGAAAATATCGCGCGCATCAAACCATGGGCCAACGCCATCCCCGCCGCCGGCGGCACCGATCCACGCGGCGCGTTGCGCGAAGCCTTTGGCGAGAAAAAGCCCGACACCATTTGGTTGATGACCGATGGCATTTTCAAAGTGGGCAACGATATCCCCGTCCGGCGTTTGATTGCCGACCTGAACCCAGACAAATCCGTACGCGTAAACACCGTTGGCTTCGGGCGCAAACCCGAGGACGTCGACAAATCACTCGCCCCCATCGCCAACGAAAACGATGGCACCTTTGAATTCATCAACTCTAATCCGGGCGAGTAACCCGCCCAAACTTTTTACAATGTACAAACTACTCCCCGCCATCCTCTTGGCGCTCACAATGACTACTGAATCTGCAAACCCCGCCCACCCCATCGCCATCGTCATCCACGGCGGCGCCGGCCGTATGGACAAGGCCAAGCTCACGCCCGCCCGCCAAAAGGAATACCACGCCACCCTCAAAGCTTCCCTGCGCGCCGGCCACGCCATTCTAAAAAAAGGCGGCAGCTCGCTCGACGCCGTGCAAGCCGCCATCATGGTGATGGAAGATTCGCCACTCTTTAATGCCGGCAAAGGATCCGTCTTCACCAGTGCCGGCCGCAACGAACTCGATGCCTCACTCATGGACGGCCGCATCCTTGAGGCCGGCGCGGTCGGCGGCGTGACCACTTTGAAAAACCCCATCCTCGCCGCGCGCGCCGTGATGGATCACACCCCCCACGTGCTGCTCACCAACGAAGGCGCCGAGGCCTTCGCCAAAAACCGGGGGCTCACGCTGGTGAACCCTGAATATTTCCACACCGACCAACGTTGGCGACAATTGCAGGAATGGAAAAAGAAAAAGGACAAGAGCAAACAAACCTTTCTTGATGGAAAACACGCCGATTACTTCGGCACCGTCGGCTGCGTGGCGCTCGATGCCAAAGGCAACCTTGCCGCCGGCACCTCCACCGGCGGCCTCACCGGCAAACAGTTTGGCCGCATCGGCGACTCACCCATCATCGGCGCCGGCACGTATGCGAACAACAAAACCTGCGGCATCTCCTGCACCGGCCACGGCGAATTTTTCATCCGCTACGCCGTCGCGCACGACATCTCCGCCCACATGGAATACAAACAATCCACCCTCGCCCAAGCCGCGCGCGACATCGTTCAAGTAAAACTAAAAAAAGCCAAAGGCAGCGGCGGCGTCATCGGCCTCGATGCCAAAGGCAACATCGTCATGGAATTCAACACCCCCGCCATGAACCGCGGCAGCATCGACAAACACGGCAAGCTGACCACGGGGATTTTTAAGTGACCCTACGCATCCTGTTTCTCGTTTGCTTACCGACTGCCTTTAATGGAGGCGCGAAGGATTTGAAAAACCATGTGCTGGCGATTGAGTCGGACAGCGGCGAGGGGATGAAAGTCATCCACACGCACCCCGCAAGCTTGCCGCGCCTGTTGATCCTTAAAATAACCCGCCACCACAGCCGGCATCAACCCGGCCAATGCAATTCAGAATCCCAGCAATGCCCGGCTTCAGCGCGTGGGCGCGGATTTTGATTCGGATTCCGCTCCCAACTGGAACTCCGTTTCCTCAGGTTTGGCATTTGATTCATTCATAGCTTTCGGCGGCGGGTAGTTTTTCACTAACAACTTCGGGTA
>CAUZWB010000098.1:0-7040 GCA_963583525.1 Verrucomicrobiia bacterium
AGATCAAATTTGATGAGCGCGAAGGCAGGCCAACACATCTATTTGCAGAAGCCATCATCACAAAAATCGAAGACGCCAGCCCAATGGAGTCTATGCCCTTTGGTGGCGGTGGTCCCGATGAGCCTGCGCCTGAGCCGGTCGAACCGAGTGAGGAGGGCTTGCCCGAAGCCGAGCCGGTGGAGGAAAAGAAGAAATAAGCACCAAAAAAAGAAAATCATTAACATTTAACTCACCCCAGAAAATGAAAACATCATACAAACCATTCCTCCCCGCCTAGCGGTATTGAAGCTTTCCTAATCCTTCTTCGCCCCAAAAAATTTCGCGCCAAACAGGAGCCGCATCGACAGGCCGATCGGAGCCACCACGGCGATGGACCACAACGCCGCTTTCCATCCTGAAAGCGCGAACAGCAACAGGAGCGACAACGCCATCACTACACCTTTCAGGCCTTCCAGCCATCGCTGGGCTTCCTCTTTGCGAAGCAGTTTTCCACACGAGAAAAAGCAACGCGAATAGAGCAAGAATAAAACAAGGCATCCCGCGTCCACTAAACTGAATATCAAAGTTTCACTCACTGCACTCAGCTTACCCCCTCCAGCCTTGCTGTAAATGTTGTTTTGGGAAAAGGGCTTGTACGCAGGGGTGATGGCGGGGGCTGGATGCGTGCACCTCAAGGGCCATGATTAGAGTTTTTTTAATTATAAAATTAACGCCCATTTACAGTATGTAGCATCGGGCGGATTATGTTAGTGTCTGGGCTTCCGCGAATTGCGGATGCCGATGGATATCCACATCACGCGCAAAGGAGAGCAGCATGGCCCATATCCGGAGGCCAATGCACGCGAGATGTTGGCGGCAGGGAAGCTGTTGCCCACTGATCTAGCGTGGCATGCCGGGGCGGATGGTTGGAAGCCATTGAGTGAAGTGTTGGGAGCTGCTACCCAGCCACCGGCAACACCTCCACCCTCGCCACCCCCTCCCGGAGGCGGAATACCCAAACGTACGATGGCAGGGGCTGCTCCAGCTGAAGAAAAACCGGCTGAGGAAAAGCCTGAAGATTCAGAACCGGACGATCCGGATAAGATCAGTGTTACGCGCAAGGGAGAACCCATCGGTCCCTATTCGCGTGATAAGGCGAAGGAATATTTTGCCTCCGGCCAGCTATTGCCCACCGACTGGGGTTGGCACGATGGCATGGATGACTGGAAGCCGATTAATGAAGTGCTGGGAATATCGGTGCCGGCCCAAAATACTGCGGCTGCTGGCAAGCCGGGCAAAGGCAAGAAGGTGGCGATGATTGCCGGGGTTGTGGTGCTGCTTTCGGGATTGATCTTTGCTGGCATCACCTACGGGCCTGATTTAGTTGCTAAAATTAGCGGCGGCAGTCTTGAAAAACGTATCATTGGTACATGGAAGGATGTTGAAGACAGAGGGACGGTGGAATTTTTAGAGGATGGCACTGTGAAGCTCGGGACTAAAATTGCCGTAAAATCTGTGGAGATGGAGGGATCTTATAAGTTCATTAGCAAGGACAGAATAAAAACCAAATTTAATTTTATGGGGAAAACCATGGAAGATGAACAGTTGGTTTCCATCGAAGGGGATACGTTGACCCTGACAACAATAGATCCAGATACAGGAAAAGAGGATCCTACAGACGTAGATAAGTTCAAGCGGGCAGAGTAAGCCTGTTTTTGGCTGAGCCTTTGCAGTTCTCAACAGGGAACCCTATTCCTATTCCAACACTACTGCGGTTCCATAAGCCGCCATCTCAGCAATACTATGAATTTGGAATTTCTTTCTACGCCCAACCGTGTGGCTTGATGACTTCATCCCGGCCGGGATGGCGCACGTCGCGAGGTGGGAACTTCATGTCGAAGGTGATTTTTTCGGGCACGAGGGCTTCTTTGGAATTGAGCATCATATCCCACGTGACTTTCTTACCGGTGTAAGCGGCAGTGCGGGCCATCATGGCCATGAGGGTGGTGGTGATCATTCGGTCGCCGGTGTTCAGCGGGTTGCCGTCGCGGATGGCGGCGTACATTTCGTCGTGCTCGGTTTGGTAGCCGTTGTTGTTGCGCTCGTTTTTGGCGCCGGGGTTCCAGCGCCATTTCAATCCATCGGCGTTTGAAAATACGTGGTGCTTGCGGCCGCTCTCGCCGGTGTACTTGGCTTTGCTGCCGAAGACGCGATCCCACACGCCGTTTTCGCACCCATCCATTTGGCGGGTGAAGTGGTAGCCTTGCGTGCCATCGGCCCAGGAAAATTCCACGGCGAAGTGGTCGAAGATGTTGCCTTCTTCTGCGCCGCGATTTTGGCGACCGCCGCTGGCGATGGCGTAGGCGGGGGGTTGATCGCCCATGGCCCAAAGCATTTTGTCGATGCTGTGGATGCCTTGCTCGACGATGTGATCGCCGCTGAGCCATGTGAAGTAGTACCAACGGCGGATCATATATTCCACGTCGCTCTTGGTATTGTGCCGGCCAAAATCGACGTAGCGTTTGCGGGCGTTGTTGTTGTAGCTGCTGAAGATGGCTTGGATGTCGCCGAGCTCGCCGTCGCGGATGCGTTTGTAGGTGTCGCGTTGGGCGTAGGTCCAGCGCCAGACGAAGCCGTCCACGATGGAGGTGCCTTGCTTTTTGGCTTTGGCGATGGAGGCGATGACCGAGCGCGCGCCGGGGCCGTCGGTGGCCATCGGTTTCTCGGCAAAAATATGCTTCTTGGCATCCACAGCGGCCTTGATGTGCAGCGGGCGGAAGCCGGGCGGGGTGGTGAGGATGACGACGTCCACATCGCTTTCGATGACTTTTTGGTAGGCATCGAGTCCGACGTGAATGCGGCTTTTGTCTACATTTACTTTGCCGGGATGGATTTTGGAAATAGCGGCCAGCCCCTTTTCGGCTTTATCGGCAAACGCCTCGCCGATGGCCCATAGCTGCACATTGCTATCCGCGCGCAGGGCTTGGTTAATGGCGCCGGAGCCACGCCCGCCGCAGCCGATCCAGCCGATCTTGAGCTTGCGGCTATCCGGTTTGCCAAAGGTGACGGAGGGAAAAGCCAGCGCCGCGCCGGCAGTGGCGGTCGAGGCTTTGAGGAAGGTGCGGCGAGTGGAATCGTGTTTGGTTTTCATGTGGTGTGAAATGCGGGGATAGATTAGGCCGAGGTCAAGGCGGGGTCAAGCCGTGGCCTTACTTGGAAACGATTATTTTCCCCTTCACTAGCCTTGACTTGTGGTGGGTTTTCCGGTTTAACCTGTCGCTTGCGCGGGGCAAATTCCCGCGTGAACTTTAAGGAGCATTCCCTCCTGTTTCCGTAAACACCATTACAACAACTGGCTGTTGTTATTACTGACTGAAAAATGAACGATAACGTATACCTCATCCCGCTCGCGGGATTACTGGCCCTGATTTTCACTTATAATCGTGCCCAATGGGTGGCGCGGCAGGACCCGGGCACCGATCGCATGAAGCGCATCGCCGGCTACATCACCGACGGCGCGATGGCGTTTCTGCGCGCGGAATATTCTAAACTGGTGTGGTTCGTCATCGCCGTGGCGTTGTTGCTGGCTTACCAAGGTGGTGCTGATGTCACGGGAAAAACTAGCGCCTTGATCGGGCTATCCTTTGCCGTGGGCGCTTTGTGCTCTGCACTCGCTGGTTTTATCGGAATGAAAGTGGCCACCAAGGCCAATGTCCGCACGGCTCACGCCGCCCGCACGAGCCTCGCCTCCGCGCTGAACGTCGCCTTCCGTGGCGGCTCGGTAATGGGCATGGGCGTGGTCGGCCTTGGCGTGCTCGGGCTTTCCGGATTGTTTTTCTTTTATCACGGCCAAGGTTGGGAAATCACCAAGATCATCACCGTGCTGACGGGCTTCTCGTTTGGCGCGTCATCGATCGCGCTCTTTGCGCGTGTGGGCGGCGGCATTTACACCAAGGCCGCTGACGTGGGCGCGGATCTCGTGGGCAAGGTGGAAGCGGGCATCCCGGAAGATCATCCCCTCAACCCCGCTACCATCGCCGACAACGTGGGCGACAATGTGGGTGACGTGGCCGGCATGGGCGCGGATCTTTTCGAAAGCTACGTGGGCTCAATGATCGGCGCGATGGTGCTCGGCGCGGTGTTGATGACTGGCGTGGATGCGTTTAAAAACTTCGAAGGAGGCATCGGCGCGATTGGCGTGGTGATGTTGCCTTTGTGCCTCGCGGCCATCGGCATTGTGGCCTCGATGATTGGCACGATGTTTGTGTCCGTCGAAGAAGGCGGCGATCCCAAAGCCGGCCTCACGCGCGGCGAGCTCACCGCGGCGGTCATTATGCTCGTGGGCGGTTATTTTATCATCAACGGTTTGCTGCCCGCCGAGTGGGTGTTCAATGGCACAACCTACACCTCCATCGGTGTTTTCTACGCCAGCTTAATTGGCCTCGCCTGCGGGCTCGGCATTGGCTTCGTCACCGAATATTACACCGGCTTCAACAAAGAACCGGTGCGTGAAATTTCCCGGCAATCCGCCAAGGGCGGCGCGGCCACCAACATCATCGCCGGCATCGGCGTGGGCATGCGCTCCACGATGTGGCCAATCCTGTTTCTCGCTGCAGCCATTCTCGGCGCGTATCACTTCGCCGGCTTGTACGGCATTGCCATTGCCGCCGTGGGTATGCTGGCCAACACCGGCATCCAACTGGCCGTGGATGCTTACGGCCCCGTCGCTGATAACGCCGGCGGCATCGCCCAAATGAGTGAGCTGCCCGAGGAAGTGCGCGCCCGTACCGACAGTCTCGACGCCGTGGGCAACACCACCGCCGCCATCGGCAAAGGCTTCGCGATTGGTTCCGCCGCCCTCACCGCTCTCGCGCTGTTCGCCGCGTATATGGGTGTGGCGGGTATTACTACTATCAACATCGCCAACCCCAGCGTAATGGCCTGTTTGTTCGTGGGTGCGATGCTGCCCTTCCTGTTCTCGGCCATGGCCATCGAGGCTGTGGGCCGCGCCGCCAGCGATATGATCAAAGAAGTGCAGCGCCAGTTTAAGGACATCCCCGAGCTGAAAGCCGCGTTGGCCAAGATGAAGGAACACGGCGACAAACCGGTGGCCGAATGGCCCGAGGCGGACCGCAAGATTTACGAGGCCGCCGACGGCAAGGCGGAATACGCCAACTGCGTTTCCATCTCCACCACCGCTGCCATCCGCGAGATGGTCAAGCCCGGCCTGCTCGCAGTGCTGACGCCGGTGGTGGTTGGGTTTGGATTTAAATTTGCCATGGACGGCGACGGCAAGGCGGCCGCGATGGCACTCGGCGGCCTCCTCGCGGGCGTGACGGTGAGCGGCGTATTACTCGCCCTCTTCCAAGCCAACGCCGGTGGTGCGTGGGATAACGCTAAGAAAATGTTCGAAGAAGGCAAAGGCGTGGAAGTGGACGGCGTTTACCACACCAAAGGCAGCGACGCTCACAAAGCCGGCGTCGTCGGCGACACCGTGGGCGATCCGCTCAAGGACACCTCCGGCCCGTCGCTGAACATCCTGTTGAAACTCATGACCGTCATCGCATTAGTGATCGCCCCGTTGCTCGTGGCCGATGCCGCTACTGGCGACGGCGACAAAGCAAACGGTAAACCGATTGCGGGACAAAACGTGGGCGACAACGAAAACGAAATGGCCGGCCAAAATAACGAAAAACCCGGCGCTGAATCCAAGCCTTCCTCAAACCCCGAAAGCGGCACGGTAACGCCCGGTAACACCGAAACCCCCGGCGAAAGCAATGGTGAGGGCAACGGGGGTTCCTGAATGAACTAAACCAATTAACCTCTCTGAAGAGGACCGTCCTTCGGGGCGGTTTTTTTGTGGTTAAAAATAATCGGAAGCGGGACGCGCGGAGAGCACGCCCTACCCTGCCGGAGGCCGATGGCAAGACTAGTCGCGCTTCTTCCGTGCGGCTTCTTCGGCGGCGGCTTGGCAGGCGTCGGCGACTTGGGCGAGTTCTTCGAGGAAGGGTTCGCGTTTGGCTTCGGGGAGGGTGCCGAGGAGGTTGGCTTGGAGGTTCTTGGCGATGCCGCGCAGTTCCACCAGTTTCTCCGCACCGGCGGGCAGTAGCAAAATGCGGTTGGCGCGGCGGTCGATTTCGTGGGGCTTGCGCTTGATCCAGCCGGATTTTTCGATGCGCTCGAGGAGCGACGCCACGGTGTTGGGGTCGCTGCTCATTTTTCGTGTGAGCTCGCTTTGGGTGAGCCCGGCGGGGTCGCCTTCGCTGAGAGTGCGCAGCACGGTAAACTGATCCGGCGTGGCACCGGCGTGGCTGATGCTGCGGCGAAAGGTCTGGTTGAGCCCGTACCATGCGCGGCGTAGCAACAGCGGCAGGCGCTTGCGCTCGGGGGCGTCGATCGGGAGTTCGTCGTTAAATTCTTCGGTATCCATTTTTTTATTCAAATTAATCGTACGTACAGGTACGTTTTCTGCCTTGCTTTTCCCAGCGAGTAAAGCCATTACTCCCTCGGACCTGCGAAACCGGCACGCGCTTCACCCTAGGCTCGTGTGTCCGGAGGTCGCACAAACAACAAATAATGATGAAGATTTTCAAACTCTCCGCGCTGACGGCGCTTATATTTTTTTCCACCCTCACCACCCGTGCCGCGGTCACTGGCTGGACCAATTGGCGCGGACCGCATCAGGCGGGGCGCACGGATGCCACCGATTTACCGAAATCCATCAAGGCTGCTGATGCGTTGTGGACGCACGACATCGCCGGGCGCGGCCACGCGGTGATCGCTGCTGGGCGCGTGTACACGTGGGGCTATCGCGGCAAGGACGCCGATTTGCAGGAGGTGCTGCTGTGCCTCAATGAGGTCGATGGAAAAACAATTTGGGAACACGGCTACAACGATTATCTCAGCGACACGGTTTACAGTCGGTACACCGTCGGCGCGCCAACCATCGACCCGGCGACCGGTTGGATTTATTTAATGACCACCAACGGCGGCGTGAAATGTTTTAACGCCGACGGAAAAATCCAGTGGGAATATTCGTTGATGGAACGCTTTGGTCGGCT